>NZ_BAAFGR010000258.1:0-7633 GCF_041154655.1 Nocardia sp. JMUB6875 | reverse complement strand
CACCCCCATTCCCGCCCCCGACACTCCCGAGCACTCCGACACTCCCGACGAGAATCCACTGGCGTAGGCCCCCTCTCGGGAAATGCCTACGCCAGTGCATTCTCGATATCGGTGATGGCGGGGTGGACCCGCTCAGTGGGTGTGGGCCAGGCCGGCTAGTTCGGGGGCGTCGATTTCGGCGATGCCCGTGGGGGTTACTTCCAGGACTCGGGCGGGGCCGATGTCGAAGAAGAGGCCGGAGACCTTCAGGCCGCGGTCGTGGATCGCGCGGCGGACCACCGGGTGGGAGCGCAGGGTTTCCACCTGGACGGCGACGTTGACGATCGAGAGTTGGTCGGCGACACCGAAACCGGCCCGGGCGGCTGCGGAGGCTACCGGGTCGTCGGGGTGGAAGCGGTCCAGGCTCGGGCGGGCGTGGACGAGCCAGTTGCCCAGGCCGGGGCCGGTGGGGCCGCCGGCGATGAGCGCCTTCATGGCGCCGCAGGCCGAGTGGCCGCAGACCACGACATTGTCGACGCCCAGTTCGTCGATGGCGAAGGCGAGTGCCGCCTCGATCGAGCTGTCGCGGCCGCCGGGGACCACGAGGTTGCCGACATTGCGGATGGTGAACAGGTCACCGGGTCCGCTGCTGGTGATCACGTTCGGCACGATCCGGGAATCCGCGCAGGTCAGGAAGAGCGAGTGCGGGTTCTGGGTGTCGCGCAGTTCGTCCAGGTGCGGGCGCACCACGTGGGCGTTGCGGCGGTGGAAGGCGGCCACGCCCTTGGCGATCGGATTGCCGTCGCCCGCGCGCCAGGGCCGCAGCACATCGTCGAGCATGGTGCGGGCGCGGCCGCGGACGGGCGGGCCGTCCAGGGCGTGCGCCATGTGCGCGGTGCCGAGTTCCACGAATTCGACGGTGCCGCCGGTGCTTTCGTGCTGGCGGGCCCAGTCGTGGATGGCCTCGTAGCCGGCGTGGTCGAGGAAGTCGACGCTCATCTCGACCAGCACATCGGTGCCGGTGGGCACCTTCGACAGTTCCGAGGACAGCCTGGGCAGCGCCAGGAAGGTGCAGGTGCCGTCGATGCTGACCAGCCAGCGGTCGGTCCCGGCCACCGGTGCGGCGTTGACCACGACCCGCACCACCCGCCACAGCAGCAGGCCGAAGGCCAGAGCCAGGCCGATGATGACGCCTTCCAGCAGGTTCAGGAACACCACGCCGAGCACGGTCACCACGTAGACCAGCAGGTCACCGGTGCGCTTGGCCAGCTTGATGTGCCCGATCTTGACCAGCTGCATGCCGACCACGATGAGCAGACCGGCCAGCGCCGATTTCGGAATCTGCTGCACCAGGCCGACCAGTGCGACCGAGAAGACCAGGATCCAGATGCCGTGCAGGAACGCCGAGGCCCGGGAGCGGGCTCCGGCCTGCACATTGGTGGCGCTGCGCACGATGACGCCGGTGACCGGCAGACCGCCGAGCGCGCCGGAGACCATATTGGCCGCACCCTGTCCGACCAATTCCCGGTCGAAGTTGGTGCGCGGCCCGGTGTGCATCTTGTCCACGGCGACCGCGGACAGCAGGCTCTCCACACTGGCGATCAGGGCGATGGTCAGTGCCGCGAGCACGACCGCACCCCAGTCGCCGGACGGCAGTCCGGGTAGTCCGATGGCGTCGAACAGCGAGCCGCTCAACACGATTCGCTCGGGAGCACCCGGCAGCACCAGCGACGCCACGGTGGCGATCACGATGGCGACCAGCGGGCCCGGAAGCACCCTCAGCTTCCCGGGCACGTACTTCCACGCGAGCATGATGGCGATGACGACGAGTCCGATGAAGAAGTCGTCGCCGTGCAGATTGCCCAGCTCACCGGGCAGCTGAATCAGGTTCTGCCAGGCCGAACTGTGCGAGGACCCGCCCAGCAGCACGTGCAGCTGCTGCAGCGCGATGGTGATGCCGATGCCCGCGAGCATGGCGTGCACCACCACCGGCGCGATGGCCAGGGCCGCGCGCGCGATTCGGCTGAGCCCGAACAGGATTTGCAGACCACCGGCGAGCACGGTGATGAAACAGGCTGTTTTCCAGCCGAATTCGCTGATGGTGGTGGCCACCACCACGGTCAGGCCGGCGGCCGGGCCGCTGACCTGCAGTGGGGATCCGCCGAGCAGGCCGACCACCACACCGCCGACGACGGCGGCGATGAGTCCGGCGGCGATGGGCGCGCCGGAGGCGACCGCGATGCCGAGCGAGAGCGGCAAGGCGACGAGGAAGACAACAAGGGATGCAGGAAGATCGTGGCGCAGCAGAGAATCGAATCTGCCGGCGGTTCTGCCTGGCGGTGAATCGGTGTCGCGAGACATATCGCTCCTTGGCGAGCGTGTGCAGGGGCATCGAATAAAGGCTGCGGACGGCTTTGGCCGCAGACTCACCGGACGAGCAAAGGCAAGGCTAAGAGTAAAGACTTAGCAAAGCCTGAGAAAACCTGCGCCACAAAGTTAAAGGGGTGTGAACCGTTATGGCTCACACCCCTCGAGGCCCCTGCGCCCCAACCGTCAGGCGGGTTGCGCCACCCGCCCCGCACCGTCGATCTCACCGATGCCGTCCACCGTGACCTCGACCACGCGCGCGGTCGCGATATCGAAGAACAGGCCCGAGAGCACGACCCCGCGCTCCTCCACGCCGCGCCGCACCACCGGATGCGCGTACAGCGTCTCGAGCTGCACCGCGACATTCACCATGCCCAGCTGATCGACCGGCCCGAAGCCCGCCGCCGCGGCCGCCGCCGCGACCGGATGCCCGTGCCGGAAGCGCTCGAGACTGGGCCGGGCGTAGGCGAGCCAGTCGTCGAGCTGGGAGCCGGTGACCAGCTCGCTGTGCAGCGCGCCCATGGCCCCGCAGCCGGAGTGCCCGCACACCACCACCGAGCGGACATCGAGCTTGTCGAGGGCGTAGATGAGCGCGGCCTCCATGGACGCGTCCTTGGCATCGCGCGGAATCAGGTTGCCCACGTTGCGAACCGTGAACAGATCACCCGGCCCGCTGCTGGTGATGACGTTCGGCACGATCCGCGAATCCGCGCACGTGACGAAAAGCGAGTCGGGTTCCTGACCGTCGCGCAGCACACCCAGGTGGGGCCGCATGACGTGCGCGTGGCTGCGGTGATAGGCCGCCACGCCCGCGACGATGCGGTCCACGTCGTTGGCGGTGCGGCGCCACGGGCCCAGCGCCTGATCGAGCAGGTGCCGCGAATGCCCGCGCGCGGCCGGTCCGTCGGCGGCGTCGGCCATCCGCACCGCGCCCGCCTCCACGAATTCGACTGTGCCGCCTTCACTTCGATGCTGTTCCACCCAGTCCTGCAGGGCGTCGTAGGCGGCGTGGTCCATGAAGTCGACGATCATCTCGACCACGACGTCCGCACCGGCGGGCACCTTGTGCAATTCGGCGGTGAGCTTGGGCAGCGCCAGGAACGTGAAGCTGCCGTCCACGGACACCTGCCAGCGCCCCGCGTCGATCTCCTCGGCGCTGACGCTGACCCGCACCACCCGCCACAGCAGCAGCGCGAAGGCCAGGGCGAGCCCGACGAGCATGCCCAGCAACAGATTCCAGAACACCACCACGAACGCGGTGGCCGCGTACACCACCAGATCGCCGGTGCGCTGGGCGCGGCGGATGTGCGCCAGCTTGATCAGCTGGATGCCGACCACGATGAGCAATCCGGCCAGGGCGGCCTTGGGAATCGAGCGCACCACCCCCACCAGCGCCACCGAGAACAGCAGGATCCACAGCCCGTGCAGCATGGTCGAAGCCTTGCTGCGCGCTCCCGCTTTGACATTGGTGATGCTGCGCACGATGACCGCCGCCACCGGCAGCCCGCCGATCAGACCGGAGACCATGTTGGCCGCGCCCTGGCCGAGCAGTTCGCGGTCCAGATCCGTTCGGCGCGCGGCATTCTGGCGCATCCGGTCCACCGCCACGGCCGATAGTAGGGTCTCCACGCTGGCGATGAGCGCGATGGTGACGGCCATCAGCGCGACCTGCGCCCAGCTGCCGTGCGGCACCTGCGGCAGGTGCAGTTCCCGCAGCAGCGAGCCGTCGATGGAGATGCGCTCGATCCGCACCGGCAGCACATGGGCCAGCAGGGTGGCGACGATGACGGCGACCAGCGCGGCGGGCACCCGGCGCGCGGGTTCGGGCAGGTATCGCCAGCCGACCAGGATGCCGATCACGACCAGTCCGATGCACAGGTCACCGGCGTGCACCGAGGTCAGCTGGTGCGGCAGCGCGACGATCGCGTCCCAGGAGGAGGTCAGCGAATCCCCGCCGAGCAGCACGTGCACCTGTTCGAGCGCGATGACGATGCCGATCCCGGCGAGCATGGCGTGCACCACGACCGGCGCGATGGCGAGCACGCCGCGCGCGATCCGGCTGAGCCCGAACAGGATTTGCAGGCCGCCGGCCAGGATGGTGATGAAACAAGTGGCGGCCCAGCCGAATTGGTTGATGGATTCGGCGACCACCACGGTCAGTGACGCGGTGGGCCCGCTGACCTGCAGGGTCGAGCCGCCGAGCAGTCCGGCCACCACCCCGCCCACGACGGCGGCGATGAGTCCGGCGGCGACCGGCGCGCCCGCGGCGACGGCGATGCCGATGGACAGCGGCAGGGAGACCAGGAAGACGACGAGCGAGGCGGGCAGATCATGGCGCAGCACGGTGGCCATGCCGGGAAACAACATCCGTGGAGGCTGAAGCAACGTCCGTGGAGGCTGATCGGTGTCGGTGGACATATCTCTCCTTCGCCGGCACGGCGGAGCCGTCCGGTTCATCGGTCAACATGTACTGGCATCGAGAGGCAGCGGCGGGCGAGGCTGGAGAACCACGACGCTTGGCAGATCGCCGGTAAGCGTAAAGACAATGCAAAGGAAATGAAAAGCGTTTGCGGCAATTGAGGCGATCCGCTATCAAACTGTGACACAGCTCACCATCGGATGCAACACCTCGACTGGTCATCTGACCACCGAGGCGGGCCGTCAACACCCCGGCAACCGATCGCCGAATTCCGCTCGACAGCCGCGAAAACCGCTGTCCCGTAACCACCCTCACGATCGGCCCCGGCTCCTATGATCACCACAAGCTAGCCGTGGAGATCAGCATGACCGCAGTCATCGGCCCGGGCACCCCGGGATATTCCAGAGTCATCGCCCCGCCGGGCTGGAGCCGCTGGCTGGTGCCGCCCGCCGCGCTCTCGATACATCTGGCCATCGGGCAGGCCTACGCCTGGAGCGTGTTCAAACCGCCGCTCGAGAAGGCCATGCACATCTCCGGCACCGGCAGCGCCCTGCCGTTCCAGCTGGCCATCGTCATGCTGGGGCTGTCCGCGGCCTTCGGCGGGACGCTGGTGGAACGGCGCGGACCGCGCTGGGCCATGACCGTGTCGCTGGTGTGCTTCTGCTCCGGACTGCTGCTCTCGGCGCTGGGCGCGGCCACCGGCGCGTACTGGCTGATCGTGCTCGGCTACGGGTTCGTCGGCGGGATCGGGCTCGGCATCGGATACATCTCGCCGGTGTCGACGCTGATCCGCTGGTTCCCCGACCGGCCGGGCATGGCAACGGGTTTCGCGATCATGGGGTTCGGCGGCGGGGCGCTGATCGCCTCGCCGTGGACCACCGAGCTGCTCTCGGATTTCGGTAAGGACCGGGCCGGGATCGCGGAGACCTTCCTGGTCATGGGCCTGGTGTACGCGGTGTTCATGTCGTTGGGCCCGCTGCTGGTGCGGGTGCCGCCGCCGGGGTGGCGTCCGGCCGGATGGACTCCCCCGGTCACCGCGACCCGGCTGATCAGCCGCCACGACGTGACCGCCAATGACGCCATCCGGACGCCGCAGTTCTGGCTGCTGTGGATCGTGCTGTGCTTCAACGTGACCGCGGGCATCGGGATTCTGGAGAAGGCCACGCCCATGGTGGTGGACTTCTTCAAGCACTCCTCGACGCCGGTGACCGCCACGGCGGCAGCGGGTTTCGTGGCGGTGCTCTCGGCGGCGAACATGAGCGGGCGGATCGGCTGGTCCTCGCTCTCGGATGTGATCGGCCGCAAGAACATGTACCGGGTCTACCTCGGTGTCGGCGCGCTGGCGTATGCGCTGGTGTGGTTCGTGGGACGCGACAGCAAGCCGGTGTTCATTCTCGGCGCGATGGTGGTGCTGTCGTTCTACGGCGGCGGATTCGCCACCGTCCCGGCCTATCTCAAGGATCTGTTCGGGACCTATCAGGTCGGCGCAATCCACGGGCGGCTGCTGACCGCGTGGTCGGTGGCCGGAGTCGCGGGGCCGCTCATCGTCAATGCCATCGCCGATTCCGGTGCGCGCCACGGTAAGACCGGGCCCGCGCTCTACGGCACCTCGTTCGCCATCATGATCGCCCTGCTGTGTGTCGGATTCCTGGCCAATGAGCTGATCCGGCCGGTGGCGGCGAAATACCATCGCGCGCCCGCGGAGTCGGCGGTCGCGCCGGAGGGAGCAGAGCAATGACCGAGCCCGCCGTCCAATCCCCGCCGCGGCGGCTGCCGCTGCTGATCTTCGCGTGGGTGTGGGTGGCCGTGCCCTTCGCCTACGGAGTGGATCGTCTGATCGTGAATCTGCTCAAGCTCTTCCACTGAGCTCTAAACCTGTTCGGCCAAGGATTCACCGGTTGTTCACCCGGCGCTCCCCCGCCGGGTGGGGGCGGCTGCCTACTCTTCCGCGACCGATCTTCAGAAAGGGCTTCGCGGAATGTCGCTCCCCCGCCGCGTTTTTCTCGCGGCCGTCGTCGCGTCGGCATTCGCGACCGCCGCCTGCGGCAGGCACTCCGAGTCGAATTCGACCCGGGCAGCGACCAGTTCGTGGACGCCGCCGCCCGGTCTGTCCGGAGAACTGACGCTGTACTCGGCCAATCCGCAGGACCTCACCGACGAGTTGCTCGCGGCGTTCACCAAGGCGTCCGAGGTGAAGGTCAATGTCTTCAACGGCGAAACCGGCAAGATCACCGCCAAACTCGACAAGGAGGGCACGCGCCCGCTCGCGGATGTGGTCTACCTGGCGTCGTGGACCCCGGCCGCCCAGTACGACCTCGACGGCCGCACCCTGCCCTACACCCCGCGCGGCGCCGACCGCATCCACGACGGCTGGATCGGCAAGGACCACGGCTTCATCGGCCGCGACGGCTCCGCGCTGACCATGGTGGTCAACACCAAACTGTCCCCGCGCCTGCCCAATGACTGGGCCGACCTGGCCGCCCCCGAATTCCGCGGCAAGGCGATCATGCCGGACCCGCGCGAATCCGGCACCGCCCGCGACCTGATCGCCGCCATGGTCAGCGCCTGGGGCAAACCCCGCACCTGGGCCATGTTCGACTCCCTCTTCGACAACGGCATGACCGTCCGCGGCGGCAACGGCCCCGCGCTCGACGAGATCACCGCGGGCAATTTCGCCGTCATCCTCGGCGGCGTCGACTACTCCGCCTACGACGCCGCCAC
Organism: Nocardia sp. JMUB6875; assembly: GCF_041154655.1. Classification (NCBI taxonomy): domain Bacteria; kingdom Bacillati; phylum Actinomycetota; class Actinomycetes; order Mycobacteriales; family Nocardiaceae; genus Nocardia; species Nocardia sp. JMUB6875. The sequence goes on along the minus strand of NZ_BAAFGR010000258.1, from coordinate 147 downwards.
CAAAGGCGTTCCCCTACGCGTCATCACCCCCGCCTCCGGCACCATCATCACCCCCCGCCCCGTCTTCATCCTCAACACCACCCACAACCCCGCCGCCGCGAAAGCCTTGGTGGACTACCTCTTCACCCCCGAGGCCCAACAAATCCC
>NZ_BAAFGR010000257.1:0-7690 GCF_041154655.1 Nocardia sp. JMUB6875 | reverse complement strand
GCCCCGTACCATCCCCAGCGCCAACTCCGCCCCCGCCCCGGAATTCTCCATTGGTCCGGGCTCGCTCTCCGCCCGGCGTCGAGTCGCCGCTCCGGGTTCGGTCGCCGCCCGGAGCCCTGCTGCCACTGGCCCGGGCCTGATCGCCGCTCCAGGTGTTGCCGCCTGTCCGAGCCAGTTCTCCGGCTGCCGCGGACTGGGCTCCGGTGGAGAAGGCTCGGGCCTCTCCCCGGATTTCGGCCAGCGCCTCGAGAGTCCGCTGACCGGCGGGATCGTCGGCCGCTGTGGCGGGCACGATGACCACCTCGTCTGCTCCCGCGTCGCTGTATGCACGGACTCGCGCGGCCAAGGTGGCCGCGTCTCCGAACATTCCAACGGCTGCGGGCAATTCGTCGGGAATGGATGCCAGGACCTCGCGGGGATGGGCGCCGCTGTGAGCGAGCCGGACCACCTCGTCGAAACCGGCCTCGGTGAACATTGCGTCATACCCGGGTGCGCGCAGGTATCCGACCACGCCGTGCCGGACAGTCGTGAGCATGTCCGCGTCGGGATCGACTCCCGCGGTCACCCACACCGAGACCGGCGGCGCGGGGCGACCGGCGCGCGAGGCGAATTCCCGTACCGCCGCGACACATCGGGCCGTCTGCTCAGGGGTCACCAAATTCAGAACCACCCGATCCGCACAGCGCGCGGCGACCTCGAGCGCCTTCGGTCCGAACGCCGCCACCGCGACCTCACCGCCGACCACTCCGTCCTCCCCGCCGGACCCGGTGGCCGGATCCTGCCGCGCGGGCGGCGCGATCTCCGGCACCGACTGTGTCGGGTCGTCAGAATCGCCTCGGCCGGTTCTGGATCCGACGCTGGCCCAGCCTGCTACCGCGTTGCCGTTCGGGCCTAGCACTTCGTGGGCGAGGGTCGAGCGGAGGGCGGGTAGTCGGAGGCGGAAGCCTCGGACGCGTTCGATCAGGCCGTCGTACTCGACCTTTTCGCCGGCGAGGAGTGCGCGGACGATGCGGGTTGATTCGTCCAGATGTCGTGCGGTGCGGTGTCGGCGGCGGCCGTGCCAGTCGCGGACTACGACTGTGCTGGAGGTGCCCAGGGCGACGTCGACCGGGCGGCCGGTGAGGGCGGCCACCGTGGCGGCGCCCATTGCGATCGTCGCGGGGCTTCGGACACTGATCGGTAAGGGGCCGAGGCACAGGGGGATTCGGCCCGGGGATTGGCCTATGGCGGTGGCGAGGGCGAAGGCGTCGAAGGTGGCCATTTCGCCTATCCAGAGGCGGTGGTAGGCGAGTTTGTCGGCGGTTTCGGCTACTTGGAGGGCGTCGAGGGGGTTGCGGTTCTGCCAGTAGGGGAGGCTCACACTCAGTTGTGGGAAGGTCACGCGGACAGCCTTTTTCAGTTGAGGGGGCGGGCGGCGGCGCGCATGCGGTCGCCGCTGACCCAGGTGGCGTGGAAGCCGAGGGGGACGCGGACTGGTAGGGCGAGACGGCAGACGAGGGTGAGGTCGGCGGCGTTGTAGATCCATACCTCGCCGAGGCCGGTGTGGTTGTTGTGGGCGAACATGGTGAGCCAGGCGTCGTCCTCGGCGGTGCCGCCGGGGCGGGGCACGACGGTCAGTTCGCTGCCGTAGATGCCGTCACCGAAGGGGGCGGTTTGCTTTGCGCCGGTGAGGATGTCGTATTTGATGACGGCGTCGAAGATCATGGTGCGGTCGACGGACAGCCTCATCTGGTAGGAGTAGCGGCCCCGGTGGCCCGTGACGCCCTGGTCGATGGCGGGGAACTCGGTGTTCACGTCGTCCATGACCTCCTCGACGGTGGCGCCGGTGCGGAGGTTGAAGCGGTATTTGTGCAGTTTCGCCTCGGGACGCAGGTAGGCCAGCAACTGCGCCAGCGGATGCGCGCGGTCGGAGACCGGGCTGGGCTCGCTGACCCGGCAGACCACCAGGACGATCTCCTCGCCCTCCTCCCACGAGTTGACCGTGTGATAGATGTACCCGGACTCCCCCTCGAACCATTTCGCCTGCGCCCCTTCGCCGTAACGCGGCAGGATGGCGAACCGGCTGGGCAGCGTGCGATCGAAGAAGATCTTGAACCGTCCGGCGGCGGCCGCGCGCGGATCGTTGTAGAGCGGCAGATCCATGAGAATCGAATGGTTCTCGGTAATGGCCATATCGTGCGGCAGCCGCGGGCCCGGCAGCTCGAGCCCGGTGAAGTGCTTGACCGTCCCGTCCGGATCGGCGACGCCGTAGCGCAGGTACGGCGAGTGGATGCCGTAGTCGAAGAAGAGCAGCTCCTCGGTGCGCTCGTCGACCTTGGCGTGCGCCGAAACCTCGCCGCGCAGTGTGCCGTTGAACGTGTCGACACCGCGCGTCTCGAGGCTGATCGGGTCCAGCGCGTACGGCTTGCCCGCGCGGTACCACAGGGCCAGCAGGTTCCCGTGGTGGTAGAGGACATCGGTATTGGCCGAATTGCGTTCACGGCGGTCACCCGGCGGATTGGTGTCCCACGGCTCGATCACCCCGCGCCACAATGCCGTTCCCGCCGCCTGCTCGGCCTCGAACTCCCCGGTGCGGATGAAGCGGTTGCGATAGGTCGCCCGCCCGTCCTCGAAATGTACCGCGTGCAGCATGCCGTCACCGTCGAACCAGTGGTAGCGGCCGAGCGGCGCGAACTGCGGGTTCGGGCCGTTGCGCACGTAGACGCCGTCCAGGTCGGCGGGCAATTCCCCGTGCAGCACAGTCAGATTCGTGGCGGTGGTCTCCTGCGCGGTGGGCGCGTAGGGACCTTCCAGATACGGATTGGTGAGCGCCTCCGCGGCGGGCGCGATGAGTTCTTCATTGAGCGGCATACAAAGCCTCCAGCGACCGGGCAGTCGGCACCCGGCGGAATTCACTACAGTTAATGAAGTGATACGCGTCTCACGGGAGGGCTGTCAAGAGCCGGAGCGGATAACGGTTCGAAGCGGACGTCGCGCCGGCCGAGCACCGCCTCGCAACCCCGGCAGCGCAGCGCCGGGACCAGCACCGCCCCACATTCCTTGTGCCGGATGAGCAATCCGGGTTCCGGCGTCCGCGGATGTGCGCGATTCGACCACGCCAGCAGAAACGCGAAGACCCCGAACAACGCTCGCCCGCGCGGCGTCAGCCGATAGTCGCGCCCGCCCGCCTCGGGCCGATGCAGTATCCCCGCCTCGACCAGCCGGGTGAGCCGCTCGGTCAGCGTGGTCGGCGACATGTTCAGCGCCGCACGGAAATCCGAGAACCGCCGTACCCCCGCCAGCGCCAGCCCGGTGACCGCCGCGCTCCACCGATCGCCGATGGCCTCCATGATCTCGTCGAAGCGCGCGTCACCCCGCGCGGGCCCGGCGGTGCGCCCGGAGCGCCGCCGCCCGGAGGTGAGGTGCCACAACGCATCCCGATCCAGTTCCACCTCGGTGTCATGGGTGGTGACATCGCGCCCGCAGCCCCGGCACATGACCGTCGGCGGCCCGCGATGCCCGCATTCGGTGTGGGTGAACTCAGGCAGCAGCGCCCACTCTGCTGTCCACTCCCGTTGCCACGACCACACGCAGACCAGGATCTCCCAGGTCGCCAAACCCAGTTCGGTGAGGCGGTATTCGTAGCGATCCGCGCCGGGCCGCGGCACCCGTTCCATCACCCCGGCATCGACGAGCGCCGCCAGCCGTGCGGTGAGCACGGCGGGCGGCGCCGCGGTCCGGTCGGCCCACTGGGTGAACCGGCGCGCGTGGTCGACGAAGGCCAGGCGCAGGATGGTCAGCGTCAGTCGGTCTCCGAGCAGATCGAAGGTCGCGGCCACCGAATTCTTCACTTCAATAACTGTACTTTATGCGAGGGTTGCCAGCTCACGCTGCACGGCCTCGTCGTGCTGCGCCGCCTCCTCGGCCGCCTTCCTCGGGCTCCAGTGCCCGGCCATGATGAACACGAACGGGATGAAGCAAATCTGCGCGATCAGGCAGATCCACCACCAGCGCTTCCACTGCTTGGGCGAATCCGCCTGCGCCTGTTGCACTTCGGTACCGTGCTCGGACAGGTAGGCCAGATCGTCGGCGGGAATCGCGCTGACGGCCTTGAGTTTCGCACTGGCCGCTGTCAGCGACGGCCCGGTCTGCGAGGCGACGGCGAGCTGATCGACCGGCACCTTCTGCGCGGCCTGGATCCGGGCGATGGCCTGATCCGGCGGGATCTTGAACTTCGTCGCCACCTGCCCGACCGCGGCGGCCCCGGCGGCCTGATCGTTGGGATCGGTCAGCAGTTTCACCAGCGTCTGGGTGTCGATCGCCTGCAGCGTGGCGAGCTCGTCCGGGTACTTGGCATTGAGCTGGACCGTGGTCTTCACATTCGCCGCCGATTCGCCGGTCAGCTTCACCAGCGCGGCGACCTGCGCGTCGATGTCATTCGGATTCTTTCCCAGCGCGGTCAGCGTCTCCGGGCCGACTTTCTGAATGGTCGTGATTTCGTCGTGGTACTTGGCGTTGATGGTCTGCAGCCGCGGCCCGTAGTTCACCAGCGTGCCCGCCGCGGTGACCACGAACAGCAGCCCCAGCAGCACGAAGGTCACCACGGTCCGCAGCACGCCGCCCCACACCGCCAGCCCGACCGCCGTGGCCGCCGGATTCCGCTTCTCCACCGTCTCGGTGAAACTCGCCATCCAGGTGGAGTAGGCGATGCCGCTGCCGACCGCGGTGAAGCTCATGACCACCGCGAAGGTGTAGTAGTCGGTGCCGGGTTTGTCGGTGTAGCTGAGGAATACGAAGCCGCCGATGATGGAGATGATCGCCCCGAACACCATGAACGGTTTGCGCACCTTCAGCGCGTCGGACACGATCCCGGTGAGCACCAGCGAGATCGCGCTCGCGATCCAGTACCAGTTGCCCAGGGCATTGGCCTGCGCGGCGGTGAAGCCGAAGTTGGTCGCCATGTAGACCGGCAGGAACGAGACGATGGTGTAGAAGAACGCCAGGAAGATCGAGATGGCCAGCGCCGAGCCGACGATGTCGAGATGCATCATCTGCTTCCACTGATTGCGTTCCAGCTCTTCGACATTCAGCCCGCGCGCCCGCGCCTCGATGAGCGCCTTGTCACGCAGCGACACCATGATCTGATCGCGCAGCCGGGGGCTGAGCTCACGCAGCCCGACCAGTCCGAGGATCGAGATCACCGTGCAGATGACACCCGCCAGCCGGTAGTGGTACTGCCAGTCGGGGTGGGCGTCGAGGGTGTGCGTGGAGATCTCGGTGGTGACCAGCGCGCCGAGCACCGGCCCCAGCGTCCAGAATCCCATGGCCGAGGCGCGATCCAGCTGCGGTGAGAAGTCGCGCACCAGCGCGGGCGTCGCCACCAGCACCGCGCCCTCCACGACGCTGATCGCGCAGTAGACGGCCAGGAAGGCTTCCTTGGAGGTGCATTGCGGTTGTGCGAACAGCGTGAGCAGCGAGGTGATGACCGTTCCGTACGCGACGATATTGGCCCGCCCCCAGCGATCCAGCGCACCGGTGATCACCGAGGCCACGGCTCCGAAGGCCGCGCCGATGATGAAGATCCCGACGAAGTACCGGAAGGTCAGGTGGAAGTAGGCGATCAGCTGATTGCCGACCGCGCCCGAGACGAACAGCTGGTAGTACAGCGCGATCGAGACGACGACAACCAGAAACAGATACCAGGATCGCGCGGGCGTTTCCGGATAGTGCGGCAGCTTGCGCTGCCACAGTCCGGTGACCAGCGTCGGCGGGGGGAATTCCGCGGCCGGGGGTACCGCGGTCGGAGTGCTACTCATGATCGAGACGCCTTTCTCTCCACAGCGTTTTCGCGCGCCCCGAAAGGCCCTTGCTCGAAGCGACACGATCAGCCGGGTGAAAACAGGGTAGCGGTCATGAGTGAGCTGAATCACTGTTACCGAAATCGGAACTGAGAACTCGCGCGGGCCCGGAGTGTCGGGTCTGGATCCGGATCCGGCGGTGGCACGCGACTTGGCGAACGAGTCGTTCCGAATGCAATCATGTTGTCCGAGAATTGAACTGCTGGGTGATCGGATAGTGATGAGCGACCGGGATTGGTACAGATTCGCCTCGGGGCTGGCCGCCCTGTTGATCTACAGCCCGGCAGCGACGGTCCTGATTCTCGATCTCGAGGGCGACCAGAACTTCGTGCGGATCGGCAAGTATCCGGACGGTCTTCGCGCCGAGGTCTCCGACGAGCTCGACGCCGGGCAACGGGATCGGCTCCTCGAGGCGGGCTGGGGAGCACCCGATGCGGATGCCCCGCTCTGGTACCACGAAATCTGGAACGACCACGGAACCGCACCCGACGATTGCCGCGCGATCACCCTGGCGGTGATCGAGGCGCTGCGCGACGTACTGCACGTCCCCTCGCCGCACGAGGTGCGCCCCGGCGGCTGGGTCCACGGCCCCGGTGAAGTGCTGCTCGACGAGCTGCGACCCCACTATTTCGAACCCGCCACCGGCGAACTGCGCACCCTGCTCTCCATCGCCAACCTGCTCATGCCCCACCACCCCTGGCCCGTCGCCTCGGTCCGCCACAGCCTCGAAGGCCCCCTCCACGCCCACCGCAGCGAGGCCTGGCGCGGCCTACTCTCCGCCCTCGGCGAGCCATTCTTCGGCGGACTCGGCGTCATCGGCCAGTTCGACAGCCACCAGCCGATCGACGAGATCCGAGACGGATTGCGCCGCTTACCCTCCTGCCCCGCGACCATGGCCTGGGACTGGTATCCGGCCTTCGCCGACCGCACCGCCGACTGGCCCGCGCACGTCCGTACCGAATCATTCCTCGACGAAGCGGCCGCGCACGCCCACCCCACCGGCTGGGACCTGGTCTCACTGCAGACCGACAGCGACGATTACGCCCTCACCTTCCTTCCGGCCGAACGGCTGCCACGATTCCGCGAACTCACCGCCGAGGTCGGCAAACGAGTCGAATTGCCCTCCCGCGCATAGCCCCTGACCGATAACACTCAGCGCGGCGGTGAATCCTGGAGGGCGGCAAGGGCTCCGGTCAGTGCGCCCAGGCAGGTTGATCGGACTTGGGCGTGGGTGAGGGATCGGTGTTCGAGCCATTCCAGGCAGAGGGTGTGGACGAACATCAGCCAGGAGGTCAGTAGCCCGGATATCGCGTCGCGCTCGGAACCGGTGGGGTCGAGAGCGTTGAGTATTTCGTCGTGCATGGCGGTGTGATCGCCCAGGACGATCGCCTGGACGACCGGATCGCCGGCGAGGGCGCGGTTGGCGGCGAGGACGGTGTTGCGATTGGCGGCGAAGTACGCCAGGTGGGCGTCGAGGCCGGCGGCGACCTGGTCGGTCAGGGGCTGGGCCGGATCGAGATGGATCTGGGCTTGCAGGGTTTCGGCGGCGCGCTGGTAGATGGCGGCGAACATCGCGCTCTTGCTGGGGAAGTGGCGGTACAGCAGGGCCCGGGAGATGCCCGCGCGATCGGCGATCTGGTCCATTTGCACTTGGTCATAGGGCAGTTCGGCGAAGAGTTGCGCGCCCACGTCCAGCAGTTCGGCGCGGCGCTGTTCCGGGGTGAGGCGACGACGCGGCGGCATCGCACCACCATAGCCGCAAACCGGCACTAGTTGACGCATGTCTACTAGCGGCGTTACGCTCGATCCAGCTAGTTGACACACGTCTACTAACCGGGTGGGCGGGGTTGAAG
>NZ_BAAFGR010000256.1:0-7710 GCF_041154655.1 Nocardia sp. JMUB6875 | reverse complement strand
GGCGACCTCGACGCGACCGGCGACGGAATCATCACCCCGCCAACGGGTCCGGTCCCGACCACCACCGCCGCCGCCCACGACCTGCTGGACGCCCAACTCGCCAGCCTCGGCGGCGCCCTCGACGGCCCGACCCCGCTGTCCCCCAACGCCGACGATGCCGCCTCCGGCAATGCCGAAAAGTCCGAGCCGAACCCGGATTTCGACCAGCCCATGGTCCCCGGCCGCCACCGCGCGCTGGATGTACCGCCGCCGGGCCCCGGCCTGACGCCGACCTCTTCCGAGGAAGGTCGGCACAGTTCCGGCCCCATCCCGCAGGTCCCCGGCCCAGGCCCGCAGGGCACCGGTTCGACGCCGCAGGCGCCCGGCCCGCACGGGTTCGGCGCTGCCCCGAACATTCCGCCAGGCCCGCAGGCGCCCGGCGACGGCCAGCGGACGCCACCCGCCCCACCCGTCCCCGGTCCGATTCCCGGCACCGAGCATGCCCAGCACGCCCCTGATTCGACCGCCTCTCCGCTGGCCGCCGATCAAGCGCCGGGAGCCGTTCCGCCACAGTTGAATCCGTGGTCCCAGTCCCCCGGCCCGGACGACGCCGATCCGGACGCGAATCCCTGGGCCAACGCCCCCATGTCCGAGGCTGCCGCCGCGGGCCTGACCGGTCGGCACACGATCCCCGCCGCTCCTGGACAGCCCGATCCGGCACAACAGAATTGGGCTCAAGGCCCGTCCAGCCAACCGGCGAACGGCCAGTTCCCCGGCATGAACGGCCCCGGTCAGCCCTGGGCCGCCCCGGGCCAAGAAGTCCCTGGCACAGGACAATTCGGCGGTAACGCACCCGAGGGCGCGGCGCCGAACGCACCCGGGCAGATGCCGTGGTCCCAGCCGGGGCAGTCCCCCCGGCCCCCTCACGAACAGCTTCCCGGCCACCCGGACCAGCCCACCCCGAACCCTTGGGCCGGGCCGGGGCAGCAGGCCCACGACCCGCACCCGGTCCCCGGCATGCCGGGGCAGGGCCCCCTAGCCTCCCCGGAACACCACACCGGCCAGCCTGCTTCGAGCCCTTGGGTCGGACCGGGCCAGAGCGGTTCGGGCGCAGCGCAAGTCGGCGGCGGCGCATCGGGCGAGCCCGCTCCGAGCGCGCCCGGGCAGATGCCGTGGGCTCCGCCGGGGCAGATGCCTTGGGCGGCAGCGCCGCAGCAGGCCAAGCAGCCGGGGTATGCGACCGGTGAGCATTTCCAGAGTCCCTGGGTCGCGCCGGTTCAGCCTTCGACGACTTCGGGTGAATATGGGTCCGGCGAGGCCGGGCAGGCATCGGCGGGTGCGCCTGGGCAGGAGCAGGCCGCCGGTTACCCCGGTGGGGCGGAACAGAATTCGAACCTTGCGCCCGGAGTCGGCCAGTGGCCGAACGGGGAGGCGGGTCAGCCGGGCGTGGGTGCGCCGGGCCAGTATGGGCCGGGGTCGCCCGAGCAGTACGGGCCGAGTGCTCCGGCACAGTACGGGCCGGGTGCGTCCGGTCAGTACGGTGCGTCCGCCGGGCAGTACGGTGCGCCTGGGCAGTACGGTGCAGCTCCCGGGCAGCCCGGTCAGTGGGGGGCGAATGGGCCTGGCGGGCCTGCGCCTTCGCTGGATGACGTGCAGGTGCGCAGGGCCAAGAAGGCACCCGGCTCGGGGTGGCGGAAGGCCGTGCACCATATTTCGGGCGGGTCCATCAATCCTGGCATGTCGGCGGAGGAGCGGCGGCTGCAGGAGTTGGTGGCGCGGATTCGGCAGCCGGTGCGGGGCGATTATCGGATCGCGGTGTTGTCGTTGAAGGGTGGGGTCGGTAAGACCACGACCACTATGGGGCTCGGGTCGATTTTCTCGTCGATTCGCGGTGACCGGGTCATCGCGGTGGATGCGAACCCGGACTTCGGGACGCTGTCGCAGCGGGTGCCTTTGCAGACTCGTTCGACGGTGCGGGATTTGCTGCTGGACGAACACATTCAGCGCTATTCGGATGTGCGCCGCCATACCTCGCAGGGCAGTTCCCGCCTGGAGGTCTTGGCCAGTGAGCGCGATCCGGCCGCGTCCGAGGCATTCAGCGAGGAGGAATACCGCGCGGTGGCGCGAATCCTGCAGCGCTTCTACAACATCATCCTCACCGACTGCGGTACGGGCCTGATGCATTCGGCGATGGCGGGTGTGCTGGATCTGGCGCATTCGCTGGTGCTGATCTCGTCCTCGGCCATCGACGGCGCGCGCAGTGCGGCCGCCACCCTGGACTGGCTGTCGCTGCACGGCCACGACCACCTGGTCCGCAATGCCGTGGTGGTCATCAACCTGCCGCGCCCGGGCGCCCCGAATGTCGGAATCAACCAGCTGCGCGACTATTTCCTCTCGCGTTGCCGCGCGGTCCACATCATCCCCTACGACGCGCATCTCGGTGAGGGCGCGGAGATCGATCTGCATCGCCTGAGCAAGCCGGTCAAGCGCGCCTATGTCGAATTGGCGGCGACGGTCGCGGACGATTTCTCCGCCGACCACCGCCGTTATCGGGGCTGAATCGAATCCGTTCGGCGGCAGCGAGTTCAGCCCCCTCGCTCGCACATGACACGGCACCGAAGCGGTGCTAATTTGTGGCTCGCGCCGGTCGGTTCGGCGCGGTGCGGGTTCGGATGGTTCGGCGGCCCGCTGCTGTCCGGTGATGAGGGTTAACGCATGCGTCTGTGGTTCCGGCGATGGTCCGTGGCCGGAATGGGTGTGGCGGTGGTGATTCTGGTCGCGGCGTGCGGGAACGATGCTCCCCCGCCGGATTTCGGTCCGTATTCGACCGTCCCCGGCGACAATGACTTCGATCGGACGCCGAGCCGCGGCCGCGGTATTTTCGCCGAATCGCTGCGGTTGGCCGATCACATCGTTTTCCCTACCGATATCGACAGCGAACTGACGACGGCGCGCGGCGGCGGCGTGTCCGCCGACGACAGGGGATTGCACGAGACCGCGCTCTCCCCCCGGCAGCGCGCGATCGCGGTCTCCTTCGGAGTGGTCGGCTCGTTCGGCCTCGCGGCCGCGAACCGTGCCGACAGTGCCGCCGGTCCGCAGAAGTATCTGGCGGTGTCCCTCACCGCTTTCCGCGACGAGCGGACCGCTGCCGCGGCGGCCACCGAGATGGCGAGGCTCGATACCGAGGCGAGGCCGGAGAACCCGTCGCTGGGCAGTGTGAAGGCCTGGAAGAACGTGGTGATCCGGGTCTACGTCGAGTTGCCCGTCCCGGATCCCGGACAGCTGGCCGCGATCATCGCGACCACCTATCGCAAGCAAGAGGATCAGCTGGCAGGTTTCGACACCGCCGCGGTGCCGGACCCCGCCACCGTCCCCCTGGACCCGGACGGCCTGCTGACCCGCCTGGTGCGCACCGGCGACCCGATCGCCGATCCGAAGACCTTCGCCGCCTTCGGAATCCGCGCCTACGCCGCGCTGTCCCCCGAGCCCGCCCGGAAGCTCACCGCCTTTTCCGGCAACGGGGTGACCGCACTGGCGGTGTCCCACAACAAATTCCTGTATCGGATGCGGGATTCGAAGGCCGCCACGTCGTATGCCGACTGGCTGTCGGAGGACCCGGAGAACTCGGAGTACACCTGGATGCGTAATGCCCGCGATCTTCCCGGCGCCCGCTGTTCGGCGGCCGCCCGCCCGGACCCGAAATCCGTGCAGGCCCGCCGGTTCCGCTGCGTGGTGACGCGCGGCGAGTACGTCGCCGTGGTCTACAGCAATACCGAGACCGATATCCGGCAGCTGGCGGCCGCGCAGTACGCGATCATGGCGGGTGCGCGATGAAGGCGCTGCTGCCCGACGATCCGCGCTGGATCGGCCCGCACCACATGATCGCCGTGATCGGCCGCGGCGGCATGGGCCGGGTGCTGCTGGGCCGGACGCCGACCGGAAAGCTGGTGGCGGTCAAGCAGATTCCCCGCTCGCACACCGAGGATCTGGAGTTCCGGGCTCGCTTCCAGCGGGAGCTGGAGACCGGTAAGCCGTTGACCGGCGTGCACATCGGCGCGGTGGTGGACAGCGACCTGGATGCCGACCGGCCGTGGCTGGCCACCGAGTACCTGCCCGCCCCGGATCTGGCGACGGTGATCGCGGAGAAAGGCCCGCTGCCGCTGTCCGGCCTGCGCCTGCTGGCGACAGGTCTGGCCACCACCCTGCTGGAGGTGCACCGCGCGGTCCTGGTGCACCGAAATCTGAAGCCCGGCAATGTCCTCGTGACGCCGGAGGGCCCGCGCCTCATCGATTTCGGCATCGCCCGCCCGCCGGGCGCCGAACCCGATCCCACCGCCGCGGTGTTCCAGGCTCCGGAGCAGGCCGAGGGCCAGCCGGTGACCTCCGCCGCCGACCTCTACGCGGCCGGCATGCTGCTGCTCCTGGCCGCCACCGGATCCGTGTCCGCTACGCCGGATTTGCAGGCGGTCCCGCATTCGCTCCGCAAACTCGTGGAATCCTGCCTCGCCGCCGATCCCGCGCATCGCCCCTCGGCGCGGCAGATGCTGGAGCAGGCCGAGCGGATACCCACGGAATCCGCGTGGCCGCAACAGGTTCTGGACTTCCTGGAGTCGCATCGGGTGGACGCCGAATGGTGGGCCTCGAGCGGTGAGCAGGAGACCCGCTACCGGGATCAGCTGGCGCGCTTGGCCGGTCAGCGCCGCCGCACCATCGGCTGGGCGGCGGCGGGCGTGGTCGGACTGCTGGTCGTCGGCGGCGTGGCGGTCGGGTGGACACGCTCGGCGCAGACCGACGGACACGCCCAGCCGCGCACCAATCCGGCGCTGGACCTGACCGCCGCCGAACTGCGCCTGCTGGATGTCTGCGCCGTCCTCGACAAGGCCGTGGCGGGCAAGCTGGGCACCCGCACGGGCGATCCGCAGGCCACCCCCGAGGGCGGCTGCGCGACCACCGTCGCCGATGCCGCGCAGCGAAAGGTCCATTACACCTTCGACATTCCCGACCACGCCATCGGCGTCGGCCAGCTGACCCCGACCGGCCGCACCGTCGCCTGGGCGCCCATCCTCAGCGCGGGCGCCGCGGACAACAAATGCGACAACGTGGTCGTCACCCAGTCCGGCGATGCCGTGGCGCTGCGCATGTCGGCCGAGGAGACCGATCCCGCCGCCCAGCCCGGCGCCGCCTGCACCGCGGCCGAGCAGGCCCTGGTGGCCGTGGTCCAGCAGCTCACCGAGTTCGCGCCGCAGCGGCAGCTGCCGCCGGGTTCGGTGCTGCGCCTGGATCCGTGTACGGCGGTGCGGGACAACCTGATCCGCGAGGTCGCGGGCGAGCTCACCGACCATCAGCGCACGCCGCACGCGTGCACGACGGTGGGCCGTTCCGGCTGGGTGCGGGTCGACCTGGTCGACCAGTCCCGGCCGGACCGTGGCGAGTGGACCTATGAAACGGTTAGAACCGGTGAATTCACCGCGTATGTCACCGGCGCGCGTTCGGCCAACGACTGCTATCTGACCTATCTGGTACGCCCGACCGAAAAGGACAATGCGGAGCAGTTGAAGCTCACCGTGTCCGATCTGTCGAATTCACCGGACGCTTGCGGCAAAGCGGAAAAACTGTTGGCCGACGCGATTCCACGTTTGCCGAAATGATCATCATTTCGGACCGGCGCCGCTGAATTCCGGCAAAACAGATGGCGGTCCGGGCCACCCTCGGGCCCGGACCGCGCAGGTGTTTTGTTTTTACCAGGCGGGCAGCCGCCGCCGCCCGGCGAGTACGTCGCGCACGAGATCGTCGTAGGCGTCGGACAATTCAGCTAAATGGTGCCAAGCGCCGTGCAACATTTCATCATTCGCGTCAAGGGTCATCAACGCGTGATGGGCACGGACGGACGCCTCGGCGAGCCGATCGATGACCGATCCGACCGTTTCGGTGTGCAGGGTCGCGCCCAGCCGGTGCTGGGGAACCGAGCGCACGATCCAGTCGTCAATGGCCATGACCAATTCGATTCGGCGGCGCTTGTTTTCGATGATCGCCGTGGGATCGGATTCCGCGCCGATGCCGCCGCGCCCGACGATCCGCCGCTCGTGCAGCACCGCGAGGTCGTGGGCGAACCACAGCAGGGGTCCGCCGATGACCCGGTGCCCGCGACAAGCGCGCAGGAGTAGGTCGGAGGTCGGTAATAGGCCCGGGGCCGTCGACGCTAGGCCCGAGGCCGAGGGCCGCGCCTCCATGTCCGCATACGAAGGGGACACGTCGGGCAATGCCACAACGACCGTGTTTGATGTCTCCGAACCTGCCACGTTGCCTCGCGTTCTTCGACGTATAACAACACCGCATTCAGGACGTTCATTACAATAAACCTCAGAATGCTGCTGTCAAGCCTTACACGACAGTAGAACCACCGGAGTAGACTTCACAGCCTTGAAGCAACAACCGAGGAGCGAGATGGCGGACGGTCCGAGATATCAACGGATCGCAGACCTCCTCCGCGAGGAGATCCGCGCCGGCAAGTGGGAACCGGGCGATCGACTACCGAGTCACAACGAGTTGGCCGAGCAGATGCAGGTTTCGATTACGACGGCCCGCAACGCAATTCAACTGCTGGTCGCCGAAAACCTGGTTTACACAGCAACTTCCCGAGGCACCATCGTGCGAAGTCAGGAAGTGCTGGAATCGGTTGTCACGAACCATATTCGGCCGGACAGACCGAAGGCCGCACAGGACATCTTCTCAGAGATCGCGCGGGCGGCGGGCCGGGAGCCGTCCAAACAGTTCAGTGCGAGAATGGAACCGGCCAGTTCGGAGGTCGCGCACTGGCTGGGGGTGGAGCGCGACGAGTGGGTGGTGTCCCGCACGATCATGCAGTACCTGGACAACGAGCCGTGGTCGTGGGAGGTCAGCTTCTATCCGCGAGATCTGGCCGAGGCCACCGGAATCGACGCTCCGCACGACATTCCGGAGGGCACCACGCGCCGGCTCGCGGAGCGGGGTTTCGCCGAGACCGCGCATCGCGACACGGTGGTGGCGCGGCCCGCCACCACCGAGGAGGCGGCGCTGCTGGGGGTCGGTCCGGGCACCATTCTGCTCGATCATTTGCGTATCGGAGCCAACCACGAACGCGTCACCCGAGTGACGCGGCATCGTTCCACTGCTGCCCGCAACCGGCTGGCATACGAATTGGGTGACGACAAGGGAACGGACATTATTCGTAAAACTCTGGGCTCGCCTTATCCGCCCGGAAATTCCCATTCCTTCGGTAATTCCCTGCTACCCGGCGCGCCATGACCCCGCACCTGCGTCCGGCCGGTCTCGCTGATCTAGGAACCATCACCCGGTTCCGGCTGCAACGTACGAGCTGGCTGGCCGCACGCGGGAGCGACCAGTGGACCCGGGCCGGGCGCGGCCTCCCCATCGAGACCTTCGTCCGGTCCGTGGCCCACGCCGTCCGCAATGGCGAGACCTGGATCGCCGAGGTCGACGGCGACCCCGCCGGCACCATCACCGTCAACGACCGCGCCGACGAAAACCTCTGGTCCCCCGGCGAACTCGCCGACGCCGTGATCATCCACTACATGATCGTCGACCTCCGCTACGCCGGCCTCCGCATCGGCGAATCCCTCCTGGCCCACGCCGCCCACCTGGCCCACCTCCGCCACCGCGCCTGGGTCCGCCTGGACGCCTGGACCACCAACCCCGCCCTACACGCCTACTACCTCCGCGCCGGCTTCCACC
>NZ_BAAFGR010000255.1:0-7750 GCF_041154655.1 Nocardia sp. JMUB6875 | reverse complement strand
ACTCCCCCACCCAGCAACGCCGCTCGGCATCCCAGCCCTCCCCGCTGTTCGGATAGGCGATCACCGGCTTGCCCGTCACCTCCCGCGCCAGCATCACCGCCGCCGCCACATCATCCGGCGCGCAGCAGTTCACCCCTACCGCCACGATCTCGGTGACATCGGCGGCAATCGCGAATGCCTCCCGCAGCGGCTGCCCCGCCCGGGTCCGCAACCCGTCGATGCTGTAGCTCAGCCACGCGGGCACGCCGCTGCCATCGAGCAGCCCGGCCAGCGCCTCGGCCTCGTCGATATCGGGAATCGTCTCCAGCGCAAGCACATCGGCCCCCGATTCGGCCAGCACCGCCAGCCGCGGCAGATGCCAGCGCTTCAACTCGGCGATCGAGAGCCCGTAGCGGCCACGGTATTCCGACCCGTCGGCCAGCGCCGCACCATAGGGACCCACCGACGCGGCGACCCACCGCTCCCGGCCGTCATCCATCTCGTCGCGTGCCGCGGCCGCGAGCTCGACACCGCGCCGCAGCAGCCGCGCGCCTTCCTCCCGGTCGATACCGCGGGCCGCGAAGCCGTCGAACGAGGCCTGGTAGCTCGCGCTCGTGGCGATCACCGCACCGGCCCGGAAGTACGCGGCATGCACCGCCCGGATCTCCTCCGGCGCGTCCAGAAGCAATCGGGCCGACCACAATTCGTCGGACAGGTCATGCCCGCGCGCCTCCAGTTCGGTGGCCAATCCGCCATCGGAGATCAGGAGTTCACCGAGCGGGACTTCCAGCCCAACCACGATCCTCCAAACTGAAACCTGTTCTATGTTGGATGGCGTGGATGTCACCTACGAGAACACCCGACGCGAAATCGCCACCGACAAGGGCGTCCTGCGCTACCACGAGGCCGGCGACGGCCCACCCCTGATTCTCCTGCACGGCTCCGGAATCGGCGTGAACGGCTGGCGCAACTTCCGCGGCAACCTCGGCTTCTACGCCGACCACTTCCATTGCTACGTCCTGGAATTCCCAGGCTTCGGCGTCAGCGACCCGGTCCCCGGCCATCCGGTGCTCACCGCCGTCGACGCCGTCGTCCGCTTCATGGACGCACTGAACCTCGACTCCGCGGCCATGCTCGGCAACTCCATGGGCGGCGTCGTGGCACTCAATGTGGCCATGCAGCACCCGCAGCGGGTGGAGAAGATCATCGCCATCGGCGGCGTCGGCCACAGCCTGCTGTCCCCCAACCCCAGCGAAGGCACCCGGCTGCTGGCCGAATTCGCCGACAACCCAACCCGCGAGGGCCTCGACCGCTGGCTGCGCTGCATGATCTACGACCCCAAGATGATCACCGACGAGATCGTCGAGGAACGCTGGGCCGCCGCCAGCGACCCGGCCGCCCACACCAGCCTGAAGGCCATGTACGGGACCGAAGCCCTTGCGCTGCAACAGCAGTTCCTGGCCAACTCCCCCACCCCGCCGTACTGGGCGATGTTCCACAAGATCAAGAGCCCGGTGCTGATGGCCTGGGGCGCCGACGACCGCCAGTGCCCCACCGATATGGCGCTCATCCCGCTGCGCCAGATCCCCAACGCCGAGCTGCACGTGTTCCCCAAGTGCGGGCACTGGGTGATGTACGAGGCCAAGGAGGCCTTCGAACGCGTCACCCTCGAATTCCTGCATCGCTGAGCAGGATTGCGGGGTGGGTGTCACGCCCACCCCGACCGGCCGTCAGCGACCGCCGAACACCACGCCGTGGCAGGCGTTGAGCAGCGTGGTCAGCTCCTCGGCCTCCTTGTCGTCGAGCCCCGCGAACGCGTGCGCGATCAGCTCATCGGTGATCGACTCCGCCTGCATCCAACGGCCTTTCAGATCCGCGGTCACCTCCTCGAAGGGCTCCGGCCAGCCGTAGTTGCGCGCCTGATCCGGACCCGAGGCCAACGGCGAACCCGCGATCAGCACCGCCTGCAACGGCGAAAGACCACTCGCGAGCACGCCCACCAGGTGCAGACCGCCGCGCAATTCACGCAGCGTCTGGATCAGCTGCAGCACCAGCCCGGGCGCGTCCTCCGCCCGCGGCAGCGCACGCCAGCCCGCGAACAGCGGCACACCCACCGGGCTCGCCGCCTCGACCACCCGCTCCAACAGCTCCGCCAGCCGCTCCCCCTCCTCGAAGCCCGACAGCTTGCGACGCCCGAAGTCCTGGCACGCCTTCAGATATCCCGCCGCACCCACGGCCGCCGGAGTCGATGCGGTGGCCTCCCACGCCTGGCGAATCGAATGAGCGGGGAAGAACCCGAAAGCGGCGGTCACCACATCGGCATCCACATCACCGAGCACACCCGCCCGGCCGCGCGTGTACCCGGGCATGAAGCCGGGGACACCCGTACTGTCGGCGAAGGCTCGCGCTTCCCGGGAGAAAAAGAAACCCCCACCGATCTGCTGGATCTGATCCTTCACCGCGGACGCTACCGACATGTCCGTTCCTCTCTGAGCGGAAAGCGCAATCGATCCGAGACTATTTCAGGGCCCTGAGCGGCCGCGCGCGGGCTCCCGGAAAGCGACGCGAAACACAGTCCGGCAGGCCGCGCCGGCCCGCTCTGCCCGAATCACCCTGCGCCGATACAGGATTCACCTCGAGCCCGACTCGATCAGCGGAATCGACTGCCCACCAGCACACCTCGGCCCACCCTTCGACCTGAAATTACTGTCAGTCAGATCCGCTAACCTTCAAGCGGTGCTAGGACATTCACATGCGACCAGCGGCGCGCTCGCCTGGTCGGCGGCGGCAGCGGCGCTGCCGTTCACCGTCTTGACTTATCCCGCAGTGCAATCCGGGGCCATCGGCTCGGTCGATCTGGTGATGGGCACCTTCCTCACCGCGGGCGCCGCGCTGCTGCCCGACGCCGATCACCCCTCCGGCACCATTTCCCATGTGCTGGGGCCGATCTCGCACTACGCGTGCAAGTTCATCTCGTGGATCTCCGGCGGGCACCGCCACGGCACCCACTCCTTCGCCTTCGTCGCCGCCGTCACCTACGGCACCTGGGCAGGCGAGCACCTGCTCGGCCGCAACTTCACACTCGCGCTGGTGTTCTTCCTGCTCGCCCTGGCCGTCAAGGCACTCGGCCTGGCGCCCACCGGCGACGGCATCAAATCCTGGGGCACCGTCGTCATCCTCGCCGTGTGCGGCACCTTCGCCATCGACCACTGGATCAGCGACAAACCCAACTGGCTCCCGTTCTCCGTCGGCCTGGGCGCGCTCGCCCACCTCATCGGCGACTGCCTCACCGACCGCGGCTGCCGCCTGTTGTGGCCCTTGAAGATCCGCACCCGCATCCCGATCATCGACCGCACCGGCAACAAGATCGAGACCATGATCCTGGTCCCGCTCTTCGCCCTCGGGACCCTGGCGCTGCTCTGGTACACGCTCACCCACCAGCCCTGACCCGCCTCGTATGATCCGAAGACCAACGCAGCGGGCAGAACGGAGTCGAGCATGAGCGATCGCGAGGAACTGAGCTGGGAGCTATTCGGTGACGCCAGCAGGGATCTGGCCCAGGAGATCGCCGATGACGGCTTCGAACCCGACCTCATCCTGTCGATCGCCCGCGGCGGCCTGTTCGTGGCCGGATCACTCGGCTACGCCCTCGACGTCAAGAACCTCCACGTCATGAACGTCGAGTTCTACACCGGCGTGGACCAGCGCCTGGACATGCCGGTCATGCTCCCGCCGGTACCCAGCGCCGTCGACCTCACCGGCGCGACGGTCCTGGTCGCCGACGATGTCGCCGACACCGGCAAGACCCTCAAACTGGTACGCGACTTCTGCGAGAACCACGTCGCCGAGGTGCGCTGCGCGGTCATCTACCAGAAGCCGCACTCCGAGGTGGACTGCGAATACGTCTGGAAGCGCACCGACAAGTGGATCAACTTCCCCTGGTCGGTGCTGCCGCCCGTGGTCAACCGCGAGGTCCGCGTCCTCGACGCCTGAATCCCGCTCCGCACCAACGACAACCGTCGTCACCGAAGATAACGGCCCGCAACCAATGGTTGCGGGCCGTTCGTCTGCTATCGCTGCGAAAAGGTCAGACCAGCTCGGCGGAGAGAATGGTGATCGGCTCGACCGGCACGTCCTGGTGGCCGGCCTTGTTGCCGGTCTTGACGCCCTCGATCGCGTCCACGACGGCCTCGCCGTCGACGACCTTGCCGAACACCGCGTAACCGAAGCCGTCCTGGCCCGGGTAGTTCAGGAAGCCGTTGTTGCTGGTGTTGATGAAGAACTGCGCGCTGGCCGAATGCGGGGCCGAGGTACGCGCCATGGCGACGGTGTACTTGTCGTTCTTGAGGCCGTTGGCCGCCTCGTTCTCGACCTGCCGCGGGGCCGGCTTCTGCTGCATGTTCGCGGACAGGCCGCCACCCTGGATCATGAAGTTCGGGATCACGCGGTGGAACACGGTGTCCGCGTAATGGCCCTCCTTCACGTATTCGACGAAGTTGGCGACGGTCTTGGGTGCCTTGGCCTCGTCCAGTTCCAGGGTGATGTCCCCGGCGGAGGTCTTCAGGAGCACTTTGGTCATGCGACCCATCGTATGGGAGCGCCCAACCCGCCGACCGGGCGGCATCGAATAGCCGCCCCTCTCTTCGTGGTTGGAGGGTGATGAGTGTGGTCAGGCGGCCGCGTGTGCGTAGTGATTGCTGGAATATCTTTAGAGCAGGACAACATGCGTAGATGCGCATATTTCCATTTCCTGATTCTCGAAATTGATCATGGAGGACACGGTCATCGACTCGGGTTCCGAGGATCAGACTTCGTACAGCTCGAGGGGCAGATCGTCCGGATCGGCGAAGAAGGCGAACCGCTTCCCCGTGTACTCGTCCACCCGCACCTCCTCCACCGCCACTCCCCTACCCCGCAGCTCGGCGAGAGCCGCCTCCACATCCGGAACGACGAAGGCGAGGTGTCGCAGACCCGCGGCCTCGGGCCGGGAGGGCCGGGCCGGCGGCTCCGGAAACGAGAACAGCTCCAGCTGTCCGCCGCCCGGAAGCGCGAGATCCAGCTTGTACGAACGCCTTTCGGCCCGATAGTGCTCCGCGATCACCCGCAGCCCGAGAATCTCGGTATAGAAGGCCTTCGACTTCTCGTAATCCGAAGCGATGATCGCGACATGGTGGATCCGCTGCAGCTGCACTCCCCCGACGCTAGCGCACCCCTTCCCCCGCCCGGCGAAGGCGATCAGGAATCAAGAAGCAACCTCGGATGCCCCCGCCATAACGTGAGTGTCAACGAAGTTCAGAACACGAAATGGAGCACTCCGATGACCAAGAAGATCGACGCCATCCTCTACCCCGTAACCGATATCGCCGCCGCGAAGGACCAGTTCACCGCCCTGCTCGGCGTCGAGCCGGCCGTGGACCAGCCCTACTACGTGCACTTCGAAACCCCCGACGGCATCGCCGTCGGCCTGGTCCCCAACGGCCAGCAGCGCGGCATGATCGGCGGCACCGTCTTCTGGACCGTCGACGACATCAACGCCGAGGTCAAGTCCCTGGTCGAGGCGGGCGGCACCGTCACCGAAGACGCCCACGACGTAGGCGGCGGCAAACTCGTCGCGATCGTCAAGGACCCCCAGGGCAACGTGATCGGCCTCGCCCAGTCCTGACCTCCCGCAAATCAAGATCAGGGAGCTCTCACCGCGAATTTCTGTCCGAATTCGCGCACTGAGAGCTCCCTGATCTTGTTGGCGTGGTCTAGCGCGAGCGGGTCCTCGCTGTAGACCTCGCCTACCGCGAATCGATCAGCGGCATCGCGCAACTCGTCCATTCACATCACCCTGCGCAACGTGCGATTTCTGGTCAACTTCATTTGGTGCGAGGGTCGGGTTCGGGGTCGTCGGTTGTGCCGGTGGTTTGGGTTTGGATGGTGGTGGTACGGCCGAAGTCTTCTTGGATGACGGTTCCCGGTGGGACTCCGCCGTATCCGGCTGCTGCTAGTGGGTGGTTGAATTCGCCGCCGCCGATGCCGTGGCGTTTGATCTTTCGCCAGCGCAGGACCAGCAGGGTCATCGGGCCGAAGAAGCCGATCACGAGTACGAGTATCGGTACCAACGCCGATCCGTCCATACCTCTCAGTAAATACCGACAGTTATCTATCAGCAATTCCAGTCGACTGTTCGCCTGCAACCTTCTCCGCGGTCGCGGTGTCAGACGCCCGGGTTTGGGTAGGCGGTGGGGAGAGGCGTTCGGGGTGGTCCGGGCGCGACCGTCGAGCGACAGTGAGCGCGGAGGTGATTGCTGTGTCGGGTGCGGAGTCGCAGCACATCGGCCCAGGGCCGGTTACCCGTGAGCCGGGGCAGGAGCGGGTGGGTGAGTTGGTGCAGCGGGCCTCGCAGCAGCTGACCGAGTTGGTGCGTGGGGAGTTGAGGCTGGCGCAGGCGGAGATGAAGGAGAAGGGCAGACGGTACGGGATCAGCGGTGGACTGTTCGGCGGTGCGGGGTTGGTCGGATTTCTGACCTTGCAGGCCTTGGTGTTCACGGCTATCGCGGCGTTGGCGCTGGTGTTGCCGGTGTGGGCGTCGGCGCTGATCGTCACCGGGGTGCTCGCGGTGATCACCGCGGTGCTGGCGCTGGTCGGCCGTTCGCAGGTCGGTCAGGCCAGCCCGCCGACGCCCGAGCAGACGGTCGAAACCGTGAAAGCCGATATCGCTCAAATCAAGGAGAGCTCACACCGATGAATCAGTCGGACCCGGAGAAGAAGACCGCGGCTACCGTCGACGAGCTGCGTGAGCAGGTCGAGCACAGCCGCGAAGAACTCGCGCAGACTGTCGAGGCGCTTTCGGCCAAGGCCGATGTCAAGGCGCGCGCCCAGGACAAGGCCGAGGCGGCCAAACACCAGGCTGTCGCCAAGGCCGAGCAGCTGAGGGGCAAGGCCGCCGATGCCGCCGAGCAGGCTCGCGCCCGAACGGTGCAGGTTGGTCGCACAGTGCAGGCCAAGACGCCGGAGCCGGCGCGGCACAGGACCGCTCAGCTCGCCGAGCAGGCGCGCAGTCATCCCGGCCTCGTGCTCGCGGGTGCGGCGGGTGCGGTGATCACGGTGTGGGCGGTGCGCCGCCGACGGAACGGATGAGTCGGTGAGAGCAGTCAAGATCGCCTACAAGCCGGTCGGTCTCATTCTGGGTGCGGTCAGTGGCCTGCTCGCCGGGGCGTTGTTCCGGCAGACCTGGCGGATGCTCGGCCACGACGAGCACGTGCCGGAGGCCACCGACGAGGATCGGAGCTGGCAGGAGGTGCTGCTGGCCGCTGTCGTCCAGGGCGCGATCTTCGCCGGGGTCCACGCCGCGGTCGACCGCGCCGGCGCTGTCGCCACCCGACGCCTGACCGGCGCCTGGCCCGGCTGATCCGTCGAGCGAGCAGCCGAAAACGTCTCTCCCCCAGCCGGTTCGGAGGGAAGAGTGTCAGGGTGGGCCTCAGCTTGCCAGCGCCGCGGCCGCGGCTGCCAACAGCATGCCTCGGTAGGAGGCGCCGAACAGTACTACGTGCACGAGCAGCGGGTGGAGCTGGTGCAGCGGAATCCGGTGCCGCCAGCCCGAACTCAGGGGCGTGATCTCCTGATACGCGCCCAGGATTCGATCGAGGTGAGGAGCACCGAACAGGGCGAGCATCGCCAGGTCCGTCTCCCGATGGCCGCCGTGCTCATCGATCCCGCGGCCCACGGCGGACCTCGGGAGCCGGACCTTGCGATGCGCGCCCTGTTCGGGGCTCCTCACCTCGGT
>NZ_BAAFGR010000254.1:0-7753 GCF_041154655.1 Nocardia sp. JMUB6875 | reverse complement strand
ACCCCCGCCGCCTCCGCCGACGCCCGCGGCGGTGGTGTCGGGCGCGCCGCCCAACGGGTCGGTCTTACCGGGCTGGTTGCCGGGAGTGCCTGCCTGCAAACCGCTTTCGAGCAAACCCTTGGCCTGCTCCAGGATCGGCTGGCCCACGTTCTGTGCCAGCGACTGCGCGACCTCGGCCGGATTCGGCCCGCCGCCCTGCCCCAGCAGCTGGCCGATGACGCCCTGCACCTGCGCGGTGTAGACGGACAGCTCGCCGTGGGTGGCGTTCACGACCGTGACGGCTTCGGCCAGATGCCTTGTCGCCGAGGCGATCAAGGTGGTCTGACCGATCGGGGTCAGGATGAGCGGGGCCATCGCGGTGGCCTCGGTCGCGAATGCCTGCGCGATGGCGGTGAGCTGGATATTGCCGCGCTGGACCACGGCCGCGGCCTGATTGGTGATCGAGGACAGGTCGAAGCCGCGCTGCGTGGTTTCCTCGCCGTGCTTCTCGGCCTGCTTGCCCGTCTCCTGCGCGCTCTGGGAAGCCTTGCCCTGCCACAGGGATTCGACGGTCTTGAGCGCGCCGCCGCCGACCTGCACCGCGGACTCGATGAACTTCGAACCCTGGCTGAGCAGGGTGGTCGGATTGAAGTTGCCCAGCACACCGGTGCCGAAGCTCTGCAGTAGATCCAGGAAGGGCTTGAACAGGGCGTCCATGCCGGGGATCGCGGGCAGGGCCAGGCCCTTCATGAGATCGCCGACCGGATCGGCGGGCAGGGCCGGGAGGATCGCGGCCGGGTTCGCGGCGGCCTTCGCCAGCGCGGCCTGCGCGGCGTTCAGCGCGGCGGGTACATTGCCGAGCGCGGTCTGCGCGTCGGCCAGGACGGACTGCGCATCGCCGAGGGTCTGCTGCGCACCGGACAGCGCACCGTGCGCGCCGTCGAGGGCGGGTGCGAGCACGCCCGCGGCCTGGGTGTCGGTGGACGTACCGCCCGGGATGCCGCCGGGCACGCCGCCGCCGAGCGGGGACCCGCCCTGCTCGAATTCCTTGCGGGACAAGGCGAATTCGGGCGGCTCGACCGGCGGCACGTCCGCGGGCAGGGTGCCCAGCAGCAGGTCGGGCAGCGGGCCGGACGGAATCGTGGTCACCTTGTCCACTCCCATCACGCTGTCGGTCGGGATCTGCGGCAGTCCGATCACGCCGGACTCGAGGCCACTCACGCCTGCTCGCCGATCTGCCCGGCGAGGTTCCCGAGGCCGCCCGCGAATTCGGAGTCGGTGGCGTCGTAGGTGGCCGCCGAGCCGAAGGCGGCCTGCCCGAGTTTCGAGAACCGCGCGGAGAGGGCGTTGATATCCCGATCGTGGAGCAGTTCCGCGACCGCGAAGCTGGCCAGGAAGTCCGCGCCGATGAGGCCGAAGACCGGCGTCATGGCCGCGACGTGGGAGACGGTATCGAGGCCGCCCTGGGCGGCGATATCGGCGGCCACGCCGTCCTGCGTGGCGGCGAAGGCGCGGACCGCTCCGGTGTCGACCGACAGATCGGCCATATCAGTGCCCCCCAATCGTCGTGGACATGCGGATGCCGAATATATCCCATCGAGCGTCCAGCCCGGCGTGGCGTTCGCCTCCTCCCAGGGCGTCTCGGGGTGGCGCAACCGCAATGTGACCGTGGTTGCAAATTAGAACAAGTTCTATATTCTCGTCACCATGAAGGTCGCAGTCACCGGCGCTGCCGGGTTCCTTGGCACCAATTTGCTTCGCCTGCTTACGGATCGCGGTCACGAGGTGACAGCCATCGATCGAACCCCCGGCCCGAGCCAGCCCGGTGTCACCTGGGTCAACGGCAATGTTCTGGACCCGGCGTCCATGCGTCAGGCCCTCGACGGGGCCGAGGTGGTCTACCACCTGGTCGCGCTCATCACCCTCGCGCACAAGAACGACCTCGCCTGGCGGGTCAACACCGAGGGCGTGCGGATCGTCGCCGACGCCGCGCGCGAGGTCGGGGTGCGGCGGATGGTGCACACCAGCTCCATTCACGCGTTCAACCAGTACTCCTGCGGCGGCCGCATCAACGAGCGCTCGCCGCGGTCCATCGATCCGGATCTGCCGGTGTACGACCGCTCGAAGTGGCAGGGTGAGATCGAGCTGCGCAAGATCATCGACAAGGGCCTGGACGCGGTCGTCTGCAATCCGACCGGTGTGTACGGTCCGGTCGACCACACCAGCTCGCGCATCAACTGCACGCTGTGGGACGCGGCGCGCGGCCGGGTGCCGGTCATGATCAGCGGCGGCTTCGACCTGGTCGACGTGCGTGACGTGGCCGGTGGCCTGATCCTGGCGGGCGAGCGCGGCCGCACCGGTGAGAACTACCTGCTCGGCGGGCACTTCACCGATATGTTCCAGGCCACCCGCACCGCGGCCGCGGTGAACGGAAAGATGAAGCCCGCCTTCGCGATTCCGGCCAAGGTCATCAACGCCTGCATGCCGGTCATGGAGCCGGTCGCCAAGGTGTTCGGCAGCGACCGCATCTCCAAGGCCGCCATGGGCGCGCTGCTGTCCGCCCCGATCGTCGAACACGCCAAGGCCACCGAGGAATTGGGTTATCGCCCGCGTCCGGCTGAGCAGACCATTCGGGACCTGGTCGCCTTCTATAACGGGCAGCCGATCGAGGCCGACACGCAGAAGATCGCTTGACAGTCGTTAGAACACATGTTCGACTGGGGTGGTGCGGTGGCAAAGGCAAACCCTGAACGCCGATGACGGCGCGCTCCCCGGGCTCGAACGTGCGGGTTTCGTACGCAGCGTACAGACCCCGGAGTTCGAGGGCATCACGTTCCACGAGGTGCTCTGTAAGAGCGCTCTGAACCGGGTGCCCGAGAGCACCCTGCCCTTCAGCTGGACCATCAATCCCATGCGCGGGTGCTCGCACGCGTGCCGCTACTGCTTCGCCCGCGGCTCGCACGAATACCTCGACCTGGACGCGGGCGCCGACTTCGACTCCCAGATCGTGGTCAAGACCAATGTGGTCCCGGTGCTGCGGCGCGAACTGCACAAGCGGTCGTGGCGCCGGGAAACCGTTGCGCTGGGCACGAATACCGATCCCTATCAGCGCGCCGAGGGACGGTACCGGCTGATGCCGGGCATCATCAGCGCGCTCACCGAATCCGGCACCGGGTTCTCGATTCTCACCAAGGGCACGCTGCTGCGGCGGGATCTGTCGCTGCTCACCTCGGCGGCCGGGCAGGTGCCGGTGCATCTGGCGGTATCCATCGCGATCCTCGACGAGGAGTTGCACAAGGGCCTCGAACCGGGCACGCCCTCGCCGCGTGCGCGGCTCGAGCTGGTGCGCGCCCTGGCCGAGGCCGGGTTCGCGGTGAATGTCATGGTGGCGCCGGTCATTCCGTATCTGACCGACTCCCAGGCGCATCTGGACGAGCTCTTCGCCGCCATCGCCGCGGCCGGCGCCGCGGGCGTCACGGCGTTTCCCATGCATCTACGCGGGTCCACGCGCGGCTGGTTCCTCAACTGGCTGGCCCAGGCCCACCCGGCGCTGCTGCGACGCTACCGGCAACTGTATGGTCGGGGAGCTTCGGTCACCCCGGAGTATTCTGCGTGGCTACGCGGCCGAATCGAGCCGTTGCTGGAGAAACACCGCTTGAACCGCGAACGGCCGGCCGAACCCGAGGTACGCGCCGCCGGGTCGCACACGCCCGATACCCAGCTGGCGTTGTTCGCCTGACGCCGGTTCTTTGATCGAAACCATTGCGCTTCACGGGTGTGTCGCGAATATTGCGGAGTAGTTTGGCGTTGGTACCTCACACCTGACTAGGAAGTGATGCACGCGCATGGCTCAGGGAAAAGACACCGTGCAGCAGGATGACTCTGCGGCAGCACCCGGGAACGGGAGCGCCGCAGGGAAATTGGCGGTCGAAAAGCTGGAACGGGTCGTGATCCGCTTCGCGGGCGACTCCGGTGACGGCATGCAGCTCACCGGTGATCGATTCACCCACGAGGCGGCCGCGTTCGGCAATGACCTTGCCACCCAACCGAACTTCCCCGCGGAGATCCGCGCACCTCAGGGCACCTTGCCGGGTGTGTCGTCGTTCCAGATCCAGATCGCGGACTACGACATCCTCACCGCCGGTGATCAACCGGATGTGCTCGTCGCCATGAATCCCGCTGCGCTGAAGGCGAATCTGGAGGATTTGGCCCGCGGTGCGACGGTGATCGTGAATACTGATGAGTTCACCAAACGGAATTTGGCCAAGGTCGGGTATTCCGGTGATCCGCTCACCGATGACACGCTGACCGATTTCGTGGTGCACTGGGTGCCCATGACTTCGTTGACACTCGGGGCAACCGAACCGACCGGTGTGGGCAAAAAGGATGGGCAGCGCGCGAAGAATATGTTCGCGCTCGGATTGCTGTCCTGGATGTACGGGCGGCCCATCGGCGGCACCGAACAGTTCATGCGGGAGAAATTCGCCGCCACACCGGATGTCGCCGAAGCAAATATCCTCGCATTTCGGGCAGGCTGGAATTACGGCGAAACCACCGAATCCTTCGCCACCACCTACGAGGTAGCGCCCGCGACGCTGCCGCCGGGCACCTACCGGCAGATCACCGGCAATACCGCGCTCGCCTACGGCATCGTCACCGCCGGGCAGCTGTCCGGGCTGCCGGTGTTCCTGGGGACCTACCCGATCACCCCGGCCTCGGACATCCTGCACGAGCTGAGCAAGCACAAGAACTTCGGCGTCACCACCTTCCAGGCCGAGGACGAGATCGCCGGAATCGGTGCGGCGCTCGGGGCTTCGCTGGGCGGGGCGCTGGGTGTCACCAGCACCTCCGGGCCCGGACTGGCGCTCAAGAGCGAGACCATCGGCCTGGCGGTCATGACCGAACTGCCGCTGGTGATCATCGACGTGCAGCGCGGCGGGCCCTCGACGGGGCTGCCCACCAAGACCGAGCAGGCCGATCTGCTGCAGGCGCTCTACGGGCGCAATGGCGAATCGCCGGTGGCCATCGTCGCGCCGCGCTCGCCCGCGGACTGTTTCGATGCCGCGGTGGAGGCCGCGCGCATCGCGCTCACCTATCGCACGCCGGTGCTGCTGCTGTCGGACGGCGCGATCGCCAATGGTTCGGAGCCGTGGGCGATTCCGCAGGTGTCCGAGCTGCCGCCGATCGACCCGGCCTTCGAACCCGCGGGCTCGGAGGAGGATTCGTTCCAGCCCTACGCGCGTGATCCCGAGACCCTGGCCCGGCCGCTGGCGGTACCGGGCACCGTGGGCCGCGCCCACCGCATCGGCGGCCTCGAAAAGGCCGACGGCAGCGGCAATATCTCCTACGAGCCCGCCAATCACGAGCTCATGGTGCGCCTGCGGCAGGCCAAGATCGACGGCATCGCGGTGCCCGACCTCGAGGTCGACGATCCGGGGGACCGCGCCGAACTGCTGCTCATCGGCTGGGGCAGCTCCTACGGGCCGATCGGCGAGGCGTGCCGGCGGGCGCGGCGGCGCGGGGTCCCGGTGGCGCAGGCGCATCTGCGGCATCTGAATCCGTTCCCGCCCAACCTCGGTGACGTGCTGCGCCGCTACCGCACCGTGGTCTGCCCGGAGATGAACGGCGGCCAGCTCGCCATGCTGCTGCGCGCCCGCTACCTGGTCGATGTGCAGCCGTGGACCAAGATCGCCGGCACCGCCTTCCAAGCACAGGAACTGGTCGGTGTCATCGACGCGGCCCTGGACGGCTCCATCGCGGAGATGGAGCAGGCCAAGGCCTTCGCCGCCCGGGCGCGGGCGACCTATCGCACCACAGGGGGTAAGTAATGACGATTCTCGAAAACCCGCTGGTGGGTACCGATCTCGGGCTCACCGGGCTCTCCGGCGTGCCGCATGCCGACGGGCCGCAGAAGGCGAAGGACTACACCTCCGATCAGGAGGTGCGCTGGTGCCCGGGGTGTGGCGACTACGTCATCCTCGCCACCGTGCGCGGATTCCTCGCCGAGCTGGGGCTCAAGCGCGAGAACCTGATGTTCGTCTCCGGCATCGGATGCTCGAGCCGGTTCCCGTACTACCTGGAGGCGTACGGGATTCACTCGATCCACGGGCGCGCTCCGGCCATCGCCACCGGGATGGCGGTGACTCGGCCCGACCTGTCGGTCTGGGTGGTGACCGGTGACGGCGACGCGCTGTCCATCGGCGGCAATCACCTGATCCACGCGCTGCGCCGCAATGTGAACATGACGATCCTGTTGTTCAACAACCGGATCTACGGTCTCACCAAGGGCCAGTACTCGCCGACCTCCGAGACCGGCAAGGTCACCAAGTCCACGCCGATGGGCTCGGTCGACCACCCGTTCAACACGCTGTCGGTGGCGCTGGGCGCCGAAGCCACCTTCGCCGCAAGGGCTCTGGACTCCGACCGCGCCGGACTCACCGAGGTGCTGCGCGCCGCCGCCGAGCACCGCGGCACCTCGTTCGTGGAGATCCTGCAGGACTGCCCGATCTTCAACGACGGGTCCTTCGACGCGCTGCGCCGCGAGAACGCCGAATCGCACCTGGTCCGGCTGCAGCACGGCCAGCCCATCCGGTTCGGTGCGGAGCGTGAATTCGCCGTGGTCCGTGATGGTTTCGGCCTGCGCGTCGCGCGCGCCGACACGGTCGCCGAATCCGACATCGTCGTCCACGACGCCTACACCGACCACCCGGAATACGCCTACGCCCTGTCCCGCCTGTCCGACCAGGACCTCACCCACGTGGTCACCGGCATCTTCCGCAGCGTCTCCCGCCCCACCTACGACGACGGCGTCCGAGCCCAGCTCGACACCGCTGCCGAACGCAAACCGGTGAGCCAGGATTCGCTGCAGAGCTTGCTCACCGGCCGCGAAACCTGGACGGTCGGATAAGTTTTCGGTTCTAGGACGGCACGAAGGCGTTCAGCATGCGCTGGAACAGATCGTCGAAGCGCTTGCGGGACGCCTTCTGCTCATCGGTCAGCCCATCACTGACCTCGGGCGCGTACACGATCAGATGCACATCCTGATCCGGCGCCTGCGGCATGTAATCGATGATCGAAGTGCCCTTGTCGCCCTGCTCCGGCGTCCCCATATCCACCGCGGCCAGGGCCTTCACCTCGGCCGCCGCCGCCCCGATCACATCGGCGGGCACCGTCCCCTCCACCGCCTGCGCGCTGCTGTCGGCCCGCTTGGTGGCATGCCCATCGGCCTGAACCTGCAGCGACGGATGCAGATCCGTCCGCGTCTGCCACCCCGCAGGCATCGCGGTGAGAGTGAACAACGCCACCGCCGGAGCAGGTGCCTGCGCCGGAGTGGGGGCTCCCGGGGCGGGATCCGCGGCTGCGACCCCGCCCGCTCCGATCACCATTCCCGCGGACAATGCCGTGGCCGCGGCCATCCGCCATGCCCGCGCGCCTCTCCTCCTACCACGTCCCTTTTCTTCGAAAAGTCCTGTCGCCGAAGCCATCCGCATCGCATCCCTCCGAATTCCCTTGCGGGCACCCACCCGCCGCCGCCGATTCTGCCGCCCACCCGAGCCACGCCGAAACCGCCACGCCGCCACCCCACGTCAGTGCGTTGAGTGGCACACCAGTGAGGGGATTCGTCCGATTTCACCGCACTGGTGTGCCACTCAACGTGGGGCATCGGGCGAGGCGGACGTCCGACCCGTCGGCGGCAGTGGTGAGCGACTCGGTGGAAGTTGTTGGGGGTGGCTGGAAATGGCGAGGTCCCCGGGGCGTGGGCGCCGGGGACCTC
>NZ_BAAFGR010000253.1:0-7774 GCF_041154655.1 Nocardia sp. JMUB6875 | reverse complement strand
GGGGCACCGAGCCACCCGCGAGCAGTGAAACTGCGCCGCCCGCGAGCGGGAACGAGCCGACGGTGCGATTCGAGATCCCGGAGCCGGGCGCACACCAGCCGACGCGGCCGCTGCCGTCACCGACCGAATCGGCCACTGGCGCGGGCGCTTCCGGTTCGGGCGGGGCAGCGGAAAGCCCGGCCGGGGCGGCGGACACTCCGGACAGCCCGGGCGGCATCGACTGGGCTCCCTTCGCCGGTTCGGCGCCGAGCTACCCGCCCCCGAACCCGAGTGCGTATCAACCCACGCTGCCGCTGCCGACCGAATCGGGCACGGGTACAGGCGCTCTCGGTGAGCGGCCCGGTGTGCCGGGGGTTGAGCCGCCGTTCACCATGCCGGTGCCGTCGCTGGAGCCGGAGGCTCCGCCGGTGCCCGCGGTGCCGCCGCGGCGCGGGAGCATGACGACGCAGGAGGCCGGGATCACACAGCCGCGGCCGCCGACGGTGGCCGAGGCGCGGGCTCGGGAGAAGGCGCGCAAGCGGGCCGAGGAGGCGGAGCGGGCGGCGGCCGAAGAGGCGGAAGCCAAGCGGCGCAAGAAGAAGAAGGTGCTGATCGGCGGCGCGGCCGTCGTTGGCATTGCGGCCCTCGTGGGCGGCGGGTATCTGGTCGCGTCGGCGTGGAACGGGCCGGAGGTGACCGCATCGTGCACCGTGGTGGCGAAGAAGGGCGAGCAGGTGCCCATCGGCAATGGGCAGACGATCACGGCCGACCACGACAATCAGGAGATCGTCGTCCCGGACAACTACTGCTCGGATGCGCAGAGCCACGGCAACAGCGGGATCAATCCCGGCTTCTTCTTCCTCGCCGGGCACTCCTACCGCTACTACTACGGCGGCCCCAGTCAGACCATCGGGCGCGCACCGGTCGGCGGCACCACCGTGGCACCGAGCGGCGCGACCATCAAGACGAAGAGCGGCAGCACGATTCAGCGCGGCGGTCTGGGCGCGAAGGTGAAGGGTGGAGGTTCTTAGTGCGGCGGGTTCGCAGCACCGCGCGGCCGGGCTGGCAGCGCATCATCGAGAGTCAGGGTCTGGTTTTCGGGTCGCCGGGGCAGTACGGGAACGGGCAGCCCCGCCCCTACTGGGACGAATCGGTGCACTACGAGTTCGATATGGACGAGATCCTGGCCATGGAGGCCCAGGTCGAGGTGCTGCACTCGATGTGCCTGCACGCCGTCGAACAGGTGGTGGTGACCGAGCGTTTCGCGGATTTCGGTCTGCCGGAATGGAGTTGGCAGCCCATCAAGAACTCCTGGCACCGCTCCGACCCGCACATCTACGGTCGCTTCGACCTGCGTTATGACGGCCGCGGCCCGGCAAAGCTGTTGGAGTACAACGCCGATACGCCCACCTCCCTGCTGGAAGCGGCAATCGTGCAGTGGCACTGGCTGACCGACACCCATCCGGACGACGATCAGTGGAATTCGCTGCACGAGAAGCTGGTCGAGCGCTGGGGCGAGCTGCGCGACACACTGCCGGGCTCGCAGCTCCACTTCACCTGGTCGGGTTCGGACTCCTCCGGTGAGGACAATGTCACCACCGCCTATATGCAGGAGACCGCCGCCGAGGCCGGGTTCGACACCGTCGCCCTCCCCATCGAGGAGGTCGGATTCGATACGGAGCTGGAGCGTTTCGTCGATCTGGCCGAGTCGCCCATCGAGGCCATCTTCAAGCTGTACCCGTGGGAGTGGGCCCTCGACGACGACTTCGGCAAGCGTGTGGTCGCTTCGCTGCCGGAAACCATGTGGATCGAGCCGCTGTGGAAGACCCTGCTCTCCAACAAGGCCATCCTGGCCGTGCTGTGGGAGATGTATCCCGGCCACCCGAATCTGCTGCCCGCCTACCTCGACGACCCGCACGAGCTCACCGAGTACATCCGCAAGCCCAAGCTGGGCCGCGAGGGTGCGAACATGACGATCGTCGGCGCGGGGATGGAAACCGCCACCGGCGGCGTCTACGGCGAAGAGGGCTTCGTCTACCAATTGCTCGACCCGCTGCCCGAATTCGACGGCATGCGGCCGGTGCTGGGTGCTTGGATCGTGGGCGACACCTCCGCGGGACTGGGCATCCGGGAAACCGTCGGCCTCATCACCGACGACACCTCGACGTTCGTCCCGCACCGCATACCGCAATGACCATCCACTCGATTCCCCCGGAGGATCACCGATGATCACCACTCTCGCTCTGGAGGCGGGGTACTGGAATTCGCTCGGCCGCGGCGTCGGCGCGATCGTGCTCTACGCGCTGCTCGGCCTGGCGCTCATGCTCATCGGTTTCCAGGCCGTGGACTGGACGACGCCGGGCAGCCTGCGCGCCATGGTGGGCCGCGGACTGCCCAATGCCATCATCATGAGCGCCGCGGCCATCGTCAGCATGGCGTTCATCGTGGTGCTGGCCATCTTCGCGCAGGCGGGCAAGCTCTCCGAGGGCCTGATCGCCGCGACCGTCTACGGCCTGGTCGGCATCGTGGCGCAGGTGATCGCCGTGCGCGTCCTGGAGTTCGTGCTCGGCATCGATATCGGCGCGGTGCTGAAGAATCCGGAATTCAGCACCGAGGCCGTCGTCGTCTCGGCCGCCCACGTCGCCATCGGCCTGGTGGTGGCGGTCGCGATCCTCTAGCGCGAGCCCCTAGCGGACGCGGCCGTATTTGATGAAGGCCACGCCGTCCTCGAAGACGCGGCTGGTGATCACCCGGAACTTGGACGGTTCCGGGAGCCGCGAGCCGGTGCCGAACAGCGGGCGGCCGTGGCCGAGGACGATCGGGTAGAGCTTCAGGAAGACCTGATCGATCTCGGGCATCAGGGACTGGGCGAGTTCGCCCCCGCCGCAGAGCCAGATGCCGAGTCCCTTCTCGCGCTTGAGTTCTCGGACCCGCTCCAGCGGATTCTCCGAGATCAATTCCACATCCGGGGCCGGGTTCTCCGGCAGCGTGGTGGAGACCACGAACTGCCGCAGGTGCGCGTACGGGCTGGAAGTGCCGGTGCGGACGCCGAAGTCGTGGGTCTTGCGGCCCATGAGCACGGTGTCGAAGTTGCGGCAGGGTTTGTCGACGCCCAGCACCTGACGCACCTTGGTCGGCAGGGTCTCGGGATACTGCGCGATGATCGCCGGCCCGTGGTCACCCCCGACCGGGAAGAAGTCGACCGAGCCCGCATCGGTGGCGATGAACCCGTCGATGGTGGCCGCGACGTAGTAAGTCAGTTTGCGCATCAATTTCCTCCGGTCGGCACAACTGCATGCCGCTAATGAAAAAGGTAGCGCTTCATCGGCATCGGTAGGGACGTTAGGTCACCGTCACCCGCGCCGACCGGGAAGAAAACCTGCTGGTCTCAGCCGCGCGGGCGGGGCTGACAGCGCGGGCAGGAGAAAGACGAACGGTTCATGAACTTCTCCCGCCGCATGATCGCACCGCAGCGGCGGCAGGGCTCGTGCTCGCGCCCGTAGGCATTGAGCGAGCGCTCGAAGTACCCGGATTGGCCGTTGACGTTCACGTAGAGCGCGTCGAAGGAGGTGCCCCCGGCCTGCAGCGCCTCGCCCATGACGTGCTGGGTCTCGACGAGCAGGTTCGCGAGCGCGGGCCTGGTCAGCTTGGCCGCGGGGCGCTCGCCGTGAATCTTGGCCCGCCACAGGGCCTCATCGGCATAGATGTTGCCGACCCCGGACACCACGGTCTGATCCAGCAGCAGCCGCTTGATCTCGGACTGCTTGCCGCGCAACGTCTTCACGACCTGGTCGGCATCGAAAAGCGGATCCAGCGGATCGCGCGCGATGTGCGCCGCGGACTCGGGCACCCAGGTGCCGTCCACCTCGACCAGATCCGAGAGCTGCCAGCCGCCGAAGGTGCGCTGGTCCACGAACCGCAGTTCGTTGCCGTCGTCGAGGGTGGCGATGATGTGCGCGTGCTTCTCCAGCGGCGCGGTCGCGGGCTGCACCAGCATCTGCCCGGACATGCCGAGATGCACGACGAGAGAGGTATCGGGCTCATCGAAGGTGAGCCACAAGAATTTGCCCCGCCGCTGCGCGTCCTGAACGCGCAGACCGGCAAGACGGGCGGCGAGATCGTCCCCGCCGAGCACATGCCTGCGCACCGAGCGCGGATGCTTGACGGTCACCCGGTCGAGGACGCGGCCCACCACATGCTCGGCGAGCCCGCGCCGGACGACTTCGACCTCGGGGAGTTCGGGCATCTAGCTCTTCGAGCCGTCCGAACCCTCGGGCGCGTTCTCGGCGTGCAACGCCTTGTAGGCCGCGCCCGCGGCCTTCTGCTCCGCTTCCTTCTTGGAGCGGCCCACCCCCTGGCCGTAACCCTTCCCGCCGATCACCGCGGTGGCGGTGAACTCCTTGTCGTGGTCGGGTCCGGTGGAGGTGATCTCGTAACTGGGCACGCCGATGCCGCGCTCGGCGGTCAGCTCCTGCAGGCTGGTCTTCCAGTCGAGCCCGGCCCCCATGCGGGGACCGCGCTCGAGCAGATCGGCGAACAGCCGCAGCACGACGGTGCGTGCCACATCGATGCCGTGCTGCAGATGCACGGCACCCAGCAGCGACTCCATGCCGTCGGCGAGGATGCTCGGCTTGTCGCGGCCGCCGGTGAGCTCCTCGCCCTTACCGAGCAGGAGGTGGCGGCCGAGACCGCCCTCACCGAGGCAACGGGCCACCTCGGCCAGCGCGTGCATGTTGACCACGCTCGCGCGCAACTTCGCCAGCTCGCCCTCGGATTTGTCCGGGTGCTCCAGATAGAGGCGCTCGGTAATGCTCAGTCCGAGCACCGAATCGCCCAGGAACTCCAGGCGCTCGTTGGTCGGCAGGCCACCGTTCTCGTAGGCGTACGACCGGTGCGTCAGCGCTAGGCGCAGAAGCTCCGGTTGTACGTCCACGCCGAGAGCCTCGAGCAGGCTGGCATGGTCGGCTGCATCACCTACGGCGGGAATATCCGCCGCATCCTTGCTGGCGGTCACGGTCGCTTTAACGCGAATCAGATCGCGGAGGTGACCTGACGGCCCTTGTAGGTGCCGCAGGACGGGCACGCGATGTGCGGCAGGGTCTTCTGGCCGCAGGCGCGGTTCGGGCAGGTGATCAGGGTCGGCGCGGTGGCCTTCCACTGGCTGCGACGCGCGTGGGTGTTGGCACGGGACATCCGGCGCTTCGGAACGGCCACGACTAGCTCTCCTCTGTCTTACTTGCGGCACCGTTGTGTCCCGCAAGGGTGGAATCGGTTGATGGGTCCGACACGGTCTCCGTATCGGGGGACTCAGCGTTGAACTTGGCGAGCCCGGCCCAGCGAGGGTCAAGTATCTCATGACCGTGGCCGGAACCCGCAATCGCCATCCTGACCCCGCATTCCGGGCACAAACCGGCGCAATCCGGCTCGCACAGCGGCTGCAGCGGCAGCTCCAGGCCGACAGCGTCCACCACGACCGGCTCGAGGTCGATCATGTCGTCGACGAGACGGTGGATCTCGTCTTCCTCTGTGGTCTGGTCGGTGGCGCTGTCCGGGTAGGCGAACAGTTCGGTGAGCTGCAACTGGATCTCGTCGGTGAACGGTTCCAGGCAGCGCGAGCATTCACCCTCGATGGGTGCGTCGACCGTTCCCATCACCAGCACGCCCTCGGAGACCGACTGCAGGGTGAGCTCCAGCTCGACCTGCGCGCCGACCGGGATTCCGACCATTTCCAGGCCGATCCGGTCCTCGGTGGTGACGGTGCGATGCAACTGCTTCATCGTGCCGGGCTTGCGTCCGAGGCTGCGCACATCCAGCACGAAACCGCCGTCCTTCAGCGTCGATTGACGACGAGGACGCGACTCGGAACCGGAATCGGCGGACATTCGGGACGACACCTAACGCTCGGCGGGGAATGGGCAACCACCCAACAATACCGAAAGCCCCGCTTGCGGCCCAAATTGGGTAAAGCGCCCCCGAACCTCGTCATTCCGGCGTGCTTTCGCATGCCGGAATGACGAGGCAGTGAACTCAGCGGCGGAATTCGGACGCGTAATCCGGGATCGAGGTACCGGACCGCACCTGATGGCGGCCGCGGCCGACGATGCGGAGAGTATTGGAGAGGGTCTCCTCGAAGTCGGCGAGCTTGCCGTCGACGTAGTCGTCGCATTCCTGGCGCAGGCGGTCGGAGTCGGCCTGGGCATTGTCGATGAGGCGGGCGGATTCGACGTGCGCGGCGCGGACCACCTCGGTCTGCGAGACCAGGCGTTCCTGTTCGGCCTTGCCGTCGGCGACCGAGCGGTCGTAGGAGGCCTGGCCGGCGGCGGCCAGGCGGTCGGCCTCGGCGCGGGCGCGGCTGGTGAGGGAGTCGTATTCGGCCTGGCCGTCGGCCACGGTGCGCTCGGCCTCTTCCTCCGCGGAGGCGACGAGGTGCTCGGCGTGGGCGCGGGCCTCGGCGACCATGCGATCGGCGTGCGCCTTGGCGTCGGCCAGGATGCGGTCGGCCTCGTCGCGGGCGGAGGAAACCGTGTGGTGCGCTTGCTCATTGGCGGTCTTGACGGTGGCCTCGGCGCCGGTGCGGGCGTCGGTGACGATCTTGTCGCGGTGATCGAGCACGTCCTGGGCGTCGTCGAGCTCGCCGGGCAGCGCCTCGCGGACATCGTCGAGCAGTTCCAGCACCTCACCGCGCGGGACGATGCAGTTGCGGGTCGGCGGGATGCCGCGGGCCTCTTCGATGATGGCCACCAGTTCGTCGAGCGCTTCGAATACCCGGTACATGTGCTACCCCACTCTCCTGCCAGGACTCACGGCGAGACTCTCCGCTGCAGCCAGTCTGCCAATCTCAGCGCTGTCAACAAGGTCCGACACGGCGTGTCGCGGGTTTTCCGGAACATGGACTGTCTCACAGACCACAAAAACAAGTGGAGGGAGCCACTCCACTTCGTGTTACCTTTGTTAGGCAAGAAGGTGTCGGCCGGTGACGCCCAGCCGGGAGAATTTTCGGCGGCGGCAGGCCGACACCGACGTGTTCGGATGGGGAATGACAATGGCTGTCTACGAGATGACGGAGCGGACCACAGCGTCCGTGCCCGGTCTGGTGAGCACCTATGCCTATGGAACGCAGGCCCTGTACACGACCTGGTCCCGGTGGCTCGGGCAGCTCGGCGCCTGGCTGCGCGGCGAAGCCGCCTTCGCACAACTGATTCGGTTCGCCCTGGTCGGCGGGCTGAGCAATGTCGGCTACATCCTGCTGTTCCTCGCCCTCTACGGCGGCGGCCCGCAGCTGGCCAATCTGGCCGGATCCATCGTGAGCACCGCCCTCGCCAACGAGATGCACCGTCGCCTCACCTTCCACGCCGCCGGTCGGGTGCGCTGGTACACAGCGCAATTGGAGGGCGGCGCGCTGGCCCTGGCCGGCCTGGCCATCACCTCCGGCGGCCTCGCCATCCTCGAGGTCACCGCACCCGGCATGGGCGACATCTCCGAAGCCCTTGCCGTCCTGGCCATTACCGCCGCCGTCGGCACCATGAGATTCCTCACCCTCCGCCTCTGGGTCTTCTGACCCTCCCCCGAAACCTCGCACCTCCGCCGGAAAACCCGGCCGCGGTGCGAGGTTTCGTCGTTTCCGGAACAAGTGGAACCCAGGCGGGCCAGCCCACGTCCAAATAAGCATCCGATGGACGAAAGGGGTTCCGACATGATCAGTGGACGCGGATGCCTTGGGGGACGACGAGATACGCCGGGGCCACGCCCACAACGCCCACCCGGCCGCGCCTGCGGTTCCTGCGTGCGCCACCAC
>NZ_BAAFGR010000252.1:0-7857 GCF_041154655.1 Nocardia sp. JMUB6875 | reverse complement strand
CCGATATTCGTACTCGCGCGGAGAAGCGGGTTGATGCGCGGGCGGCGGCAGAGCGGCGGGCGGCGACGCGCGGCGCGGAGGTGGCGGGGCCGGGGCTCGAGTTCTGGGTGCGGGTCCAGCTCGAGGGTCGGCATGCGTACGAGACGCGGGTTCGGCAGCGCGTCAGTGTCGCTGATCAGGAGTGGATGCAGCCGGGGGATATCGTCTGCTGCCGGGTCGATCCGGGGGATCACGACCGGGTGGTGCTGTATCTGCCCGCGCCGGAGGAGACTTCGCGCACCAATATCGCCAAGATCCTGGCCGACGGGCGGCGCGCCCGCGCCACCGTGCTGGCCGCCACCCCCGTGGCCGCCGACTACACCGGGCGCGACGATCCGGTGCTGCGGCTGGACCTGGAACTGCACGCGTGGGACGAGCCCGGACCGTGGCGGGTCCGCGTGGTGCAGCCGGTTCCGTTGTCCGCCATGGAGTTGGTGGACCTGGGCCGTCACCTCGAGGTCGCCTTCTTCACCGTCGACCGCGGCGAATCAGTGGCCGTGGATTGGGCCGCGTCGCGGGAGTCGTGACCCCAAAGGCCGTCGCTTACCCCGAAAGTCAGGGCAGGTGGACGAATTGGAAGCCGTTGGCCTTGAGGGCGGGGAGGGCTGCCAACATGCCGGGGCCGGTACCGGATTTGGGGCGGTGCATGTGGGCC
Source organism: Nocardia sp. JMUB6875 (assembly GCF_041154655.1). Lineage (NCBI taxonomy): Bacteria > Bacillati > Actinomycetota > Actinomycetes > Mycobacteriales > Nocardiaceae > Nocardia > Nocardia sp. JMUB6875. The sequence continues at coordinate 7,163 of NZ_BAAFGR010000252.1, read as the reverse complement.
AGGGAGATGCCGCCGGATTTGGCCGCGCCCATGGCGTTCTGGACCTGGGTGGCGGAGGCGGTGGCGCCGAAATCGGCGTTGAGGGAGTAGCCGACCGGGGTCTCGCCGAGCTCCTTGACGATGGCGACGGCCACATCGTCGTAATGCGCGGTGCCCGCGCGGAAGAAGCGCGGCGCGTGCCCGGTGAGGGCGGCGATGCGCTGGTGGTTGCCCCATACCTCGTCCACGGCGGCCTGCGCCGAGACGGTGCCCTTGATCTCGTAGGCGGCGCGGCCGGTCACCGAGAGCGGGCAGTGCGCGGTGCCGTGATTGGCGATCTCGAACAGCGGATTGCCCGCCAGCTGGGTGGCGCGGGCCGGATTGGCGTCGATCCAGCGCTTGTTCAGGAACAGGGTGGCCGGGATCTGCTGGGCCTGCAGGAAGGCCAGCAGGTTCTCGTCGATGTCATTGTTGCCGGGCCCGCCGCAGGCGTCGAAGGTGACCGCGAACTGCTTTCCGGTGGCATTGAATCCGGTGATGATGCCGTCCAGATCGGTGCCCCAGCCCTGCGGCTGGCGACCGGCGTACTTGGCGGCGACGGCGTCGGGATTGGCGGTATTGATCGGCAGCTTGGCGGGCGCGGTGCCCGGATCGACGCCGGCCCGCGGCGGCTCCAGGATGCGGTCGGACGAATTGCCGTTCGCCACACCGCATCCGGCGGTGGCGAAGCTCGCGGCGAGCGCCGCGCCCGCGGCGAAGAGGCCGCGCCTGGACAGTCCTGCGTCGAGCACCGGAGCAGGCTATGTGAATTCCCTCTCAGGTGCCAGGACCCGAATCAGCGTTATTTCAATCGTCGCGGTCTGGCAACCAGTTCGCCACCGCAGTTGGGGCAGACGTAATCCATTGTTCGACCGCAGGATTCACAGAACGAGCACTCGTAGGAGCAGATGAGCGCCGGGCCGTCGGCGGGCAATTCGGCAACCTCACAGCGCTCACAGCGTGTCCGCATCTCCAACGCCATCCCGGCCTCCTCATCTCACATGCCTTCGGCCCCGATCGACCGATGTGATCGATTTCCAGTTCATCCCGGAGGCCGGATTGCTCCAGACTGTAGCCTGCCCGACCGAATCAACCCTTTTGCAAGGAATCGCATTGACATACCCGAACAACCCGTACCCGCAGCAGCAGCCGGGGTACGGCTACCCGCCCGCCGACCAGCCCGCCCCGGGCTACGGCGCACCCCAGCCCGGATACGGCGCACCGCAGCCGCCCGCGTACGGCGCGCCCCAGCCCGGCTACGGCGCACCCCAACCGGCCTACGGCGCACCGCAACCCGCCTACGGCCAGCCCGCCTATGACGCCCAGTCGCCCTACGGCGCGCCGCAGCAGCCCGCCTACGGCGCACCCCAACCCGCTTACGGCGCACCGCAACCCGGTTTCGGCGCACCGCAACCCGGCTACGCTCCGTTCGGGGGATACGGGGCGCAGTACGCGAGCTGGGGCCAGCGAGCGGGTGGTTATCTCATCGACGCCCTGATCACCATCGTGCCCGCCTGGATCCTGAATTTCCTCGGCGGCACGGTCGGCACCTCGAAGGCGAGCTGCACCGTCACCTCCGGCTACCACACCGTCTGCAGCGGTGGCGGATACAACGCGCTGGGCTGGATCTGCCTGCTGCTCGCCATCGTGTTCTCGTTCGGTGGCTCGCTGTTCCTCGCGTACATGGAGGGCACCTCGGGTCAGACTCCGGGACGGAAGGTGGTGGGTATCAAGCTGATTCGCGAGGCCACCGGCCAGCCGATCGGTTTCGGGCTGGCCTTCGGCCGCCGCCTGCTGCACATCATCGATGCGCTGCCCTGCTACCTCGGCTTCCTGTGGCCCGCCTGGGATGACAAGAAGCAGACCTTCGCCGACAAGGCCGTGGGCACCATCGTCGTGAAGGTGTAGTTCCGCGTTTCGAACGACAGTGGCCCGCAGTGAGTCTCACTGCGGGCCACTGCTTTCGGTCGATCTACTTGTGCGACACCAGATCCCAGCCCGGCACCGTCTCCGGCAGGCGCGGCGCCGGCCCGGTGTAGATGGCGGCCGGGCGGACCAGCTTGCCCAGCTTCTTCTGCTCCAGGATGTGCGCACACCAGCCGGCGGTGCGGCCGCAGGTGAACATGGCGGGCATCATGTGCGCCGGAACCTCGGCGAAGTCCAGGATCACGGCGGCCCAGAACTCGACATTGGTCTCGATGGCGCGGTCGGGGCGACGCTCGCGCAGCTCGGCCAGCGCGGCCTGCTCCAGCGCGGCGGCGACCTCGTAGCGCGGGGCGTCCAGGCGCTTGGCGGTCTCGCGCAGCACCTTGGCGCGCGGGTCCTGGGCGCGGTAGACGCGGTGGCCGAAGCCCATCAGCTTCTCCTTGCGGTCCAGGATGCCCTTGACCAGAGCCCGTGCGTCGCCGGTCTTCTCGACCGCTTCGATCATGGGCAGCACGCGGGCCGGGGCGCCGCCGTGCAGCGGGCCGGACATGGCGCCGATGGCGCCGGACAGCGAGGCCGCCACGTCGGCGCCGGTGGAGGCGATGACGCGGGCGGTGAAGGTGGAGGCGTTCATGCCGTGCTCGGCGGCGGACACCCAGTAGGCGTCGATGGCCTCGATGTGGCGCGGGTCCGGGTCACCCTTCCAGCGGGTCATGAACCGCTCGGTAATGGTGTGGCACTCGTCGATCTTCTTCTGCGGCACGGCCGGCTGGTAGATGCCGCGCGCCGACTGGGCGACGTAGGACAGCGCCATGACCGAGGCGCGCGCGAGGTTCTCGCGGGCGGTGTCGTCGTCGATGTCCAGCAGCGGCTGGTAACCCCAGATCGGGGCCAGCATGGCCAGGCCCGCCTGCACGTCCACGCGCACATCGCCGGTGTGGATGGGCAGCGGGAACGGCTCGGCGGGCGGTAGGCCGCGGCCGAATTCGCCGTCCACCAACAGGGCCCACACATCACCGAAGGTGACCCGATTGCCGACCAGGTCCTCGATGTCGACGCCGCGGTACCGGAGCGCACCGCCGTCCTTGTCGGGTTCGGCGATATCGGTGGTGAAGGCCACCACGCCTTCGAGACCGCTCACGAAGCCGTCGGGGACGACATTGGGTACCGCAGCGCTGGCAGTCATGTTGTGACTCTCCTTGCAAATCGGGCCGCCCGATCGATGGGCGGCCACGCCGATCAAACTGGAGCTTAACGCGCGCATTACCCCGGAGTAACGTCTGGCCCATGGTTGACCAGGAGAAATTCGCCACTACATCCGTCGATCTCGCGGCGTTGCGCGTCGAGTACGGGGTCGATCAGGGCGACAACCATCCGGGCCGTGAAACCGACCTCGACGAGACCTGGCTGGCCGACGGCTGGGAGCCCTTGCTGCGCAATTGGATCGAACACGCCACCAGCGCGGGCCTCACCGACGCCAACGCCATGGTGCTGAGCACGGTCGAGATCACCGAGACCGGTCCGAAGCCGTCCTCGCGAACCGTCCTGTGCAAGGGGCTTTCTCCCGAGGGTGTGACTTTTTACACGAATTACGAATCCTTCAAGGGCCGCCAGCTCACCCAAACCCCCTACGCCTCGGCCACTTTCGTGTGGACCCCACTGGGACGGCAGGTGACCGTCCGCGGCCCGGTGCACCGCGTTTCCACCGAGGTGACCGAGGTCTACTGGCAGTCCCGGCCGCGCGGCTCGCGCCTCGGCGCCTGGGCCTCGGAGCAGTCCCGCCCCATCGCCTCCCGCGCCGACCTCGACCGGCAGATGGAGGCGACGACCGCCCGCTTCGCCGACGTGGACGAGGTCCCGCTGCCCCCGTTCTGGGGCGGCTTCCAGGTCCAGCCCGAGACCGTCGAGTTCTGGCAGGGCCGCCGCAGCCGCATGCACAACCGCATCAAGGTCACCCTCGAACCGGGCAACACCGACGTGGCCGCCATGAAAGTCGAACGCCTGCAACCCTGATCGATCTTCCGTCCCGAAAGAGTTGGATATCTCACGTTCAAATGGTGGGATGATCGGTCCAAAAAGCGTAGCCAGGTGCTGTTTCGCCTGGCTAATGTTGTGTCGGTGAAACTGCTCGCCGACATAACTCCATTGCGGAATCCCGACTATCGCCGGTTGTGGACCACCGGGATCGTCACCGTCATCGGCGCGCAGCTGTCCGTCGTAGCTGTCCCCAAGCAGCTCTACGACATCACCCATTCCTCTTCCTATGTCGGCCTGGCCGGACTCTTCGGCCTCATCCCCCTGATCGTCTTCGGCCTGTGGGGCGGCGCGCTCGCCGACGCCATGGACCGCCGCAAGATGCTGCTGATCACCAGCGCCGGCACCGGTCTCACCGCCCTCGCCTTCTGGGCGCAGGCCGCCGCCGGGCTGAACAATGTCTGGCTGGTGCTGGTCCTGTTCGCGGCCCAGCAGGCGTTCTTCGCAATGAACCAGCCCGCCCGCAGCGCCATCTACCCGCGTCTGCTGCCGCCCGAGCAACTCCCCGCGGCCAACTCGCTGTCCATGACCGTCATGCAGTTCGGCGCGATCGCCGGACCGGTGCTGGCGGGCATGCTGATTCCGCTCGCGGGCCTGTCCACCCTGTATCTCCTGGACGCCATCGCCCTGCTGGCCACCCTGTGGGCCACCTGGAAGCTGCCCCCGATCCCGCCGCACGGCGAGACCGGCCGGGCCGGCCTGCGCGAAGTGTTCGACGGCTTCGCCTATCTCGCGACCCAGAAGATCCTGCTGGCCTCGTTCGCGGTCGATGTGGTGGCCATGGTGTTCGGCATGCCGCGCGCCCTGTTCCCGCAGATCGCGCAGGACAGTTTCGGCGACTCCGCTTCCGGCGGAACGGCTTTGGGCCTGCTCTTCGCCGCCATGTCGGTGGGCGCGGTGCTCGGCGGGGTGTTCTCCGGCTGGCTGTCGCGGGTGCGTCGGCAGGGCCTGGCCGTGGTGGTCTGCATCGTGCTGTGGGGCGCGGGCATGATCGGCTTCGGGCTGGCAGTGGGCCTGGTCGGGCACGGGTTGTCAATGACCCTCGCGCTCTGGATCGCGCTGGCCTGCCTGGCATTCGGCGGCGCGGTGGACATGTTCTCGGCGGCGCTGCGCACCACCATGCTGCAGTCGGTGGCGACCGACGAGATGCGCGGTCGGCTGCAGGGCGTGTTCATCGTGGTCGTGGCGGGTGGACCGCGCATCGGTGATGTTGCGCACGGTTTCGCGGCGGCGGCCGTGGGTACCGCTGTAGCGGCGGCGGGTGGCGGTGTGCTGGTCGTGATCGGCATGATGATCGCGGCCGTGACCTTCCCGGCCTTCGTGCGCTACCGGGTGGCGCATGCGCATTCGGAAGTGCAGGTCGCCTGATATTTCCGATGTTCGCGCGTCTAGCACATGATCGCCGCTGTCCTCACACGCAAATAGGGTGACCGTGAGGTAATAAGAGACACCCTCATTAGTCGGGCGTCTTGGACAGCGGCTAGCGTTGACTCAAGCGCATCGCGCGCCGACCGCGCCGATGCCTACGGTTACAAGCCTGAGAGGGATCCTTCCGTGCCCGCTGAGAACATCATCAACGTCGACGACGACGCCAAGCCGGTACTGCAATACCCGGGCGGCGAGTACCCGATGACCGTCGCCAAGGCCGTCGAGGGCAATGACGGGATCGACCTGGGCAAGCTGCTGGCCAGCACCGGGTACGTCACCTACGACCCCGGTTTCATGAACACCGCTTCGACGAAGTCCGCCATCACCTACATCGACGGTGAGGCGGGCATCCTGCGCTACCGCGGGATTCCGATCGAGCAACTGGCCGGCAAGTCGACCTTCATCGAGGTCAGCTACCTGCTCATCTACGGTGAGCTGCCGACCCAGGCCCAGCTCGACGATTTCACCGATCGCATCCGCCGCCACACCCTGCTGCACGAGGACCTGAAGCGGTTCTTCGACGGCTTCCCGCGCAACGCGCACCCGATGCCGGTGCTGTCCTCCGCGGTCAACGCGCTCTCGGCCTACTACCAGGACTCGCTGGATCCGCGCGATCCCGAGCAGGTCGAACTGTCCACCATCCGACTACTGGCCAAGCTGCCGACCATCGCGGCCTACGCGTACAAGAAGTCGGTCGGCCAGCCGTTCCTGTACCCGGACAACTCGCTGTCGCTGGTGGAGAACTTCCTGCGGATGACCTTCGGCTTCCCGGCCGAGCCCTACGAGGTCGACCCGGAGATCGCCGCGGCGCTGGACATGCTGCTCATCCTGCACGCCGATCACGAGCAGAACTGCTCGACTTCGACCGTGCGCCTGGTGGGTTCGTCCGACGCCAACCTGTTCACCTCCGTCTCCGGCGGCATCAACGCGCTGTGGGGCCCGCTGCACGGCGGCGCCAACCAGGCGGTGCTGGAGATGCTGGACGAGATCAAGGCCTCCGGCGGCGACGTCAAGGAGTTCGTCCGCAAGGTCAAGAACAAGGAAGACGGCGTGAAGCTCATGGGCTTCGGGCACCGCGTCTACCGCAACTACGACCCGCGCGCGACCCTGGTCAAGCAGGTCGCGGACAATATCCTGGCCAAGATCGGCGGCGACGACCAGCTGCTCGACATCGCCAAGGCCCTCGAAGAGGCGGCCCTGACCGATGACTACTTCATCGAGCGTCGCCTGTACCCGAACGTCGACTTCTACACCGGCGTCATCTACCGGGCCATGGGCTTCCCGACCCGCATGTTCACCGTGCTCTTCGCCATGGGCCGGCTGCCGGGCTGGATCGCCCACTGGCGCGAAATGCACCGCGAGCCTTTGAAGATCGGCCGCCCGCGCCAGATCTACACCGGCTACGGCGAGCGCGACTACATCGAGATCAACGGTCGCTGATCGTCTTTCGGACCACCCCGCCGCAACGCATCGTTGCGGCGGGGTTTTTCGTTTACAAGGACTTGTTAAGGATCTTGCTGGGGCCGGGCGGCAATCTTGTTCCCGTAAGCGAGAAACGATCTCGCTGATACCGAAACAGTATGTGCCACAGGCAGATACGAACAATCGAGGGGAACATCATGCTGGGACTGCTGAGCGCCGGATCGTCCATCGCCGCCAATGCCACCCCCGCCATCTGGAACATCCTCGGCATCGTCGGGACCCTGACGCACCCGTAATCGAGTCCGGGGGACCCGGGGGGGGGGGAATCCGATCTC
>NZ_BAAFGR010000251.1:0-7874 GCF_041154655.1 Nocardia sp. JMUB6875 | reverse complement strand
GGGATGCTGATTCCCGGGGCGCGGGGGAGGGGTGAGTTCTGGGCGTGCCCGGAGTTCGACGACGGGGGGGCGGCGGCGTGGCTGGCCACGGCCGTGGAGCAGGCGACGCTGGGATGGCCCGAGCCCGTGCGGGATCGGGTGCCGGTCAACTGCATCGTGCCCGCCGTGGGACCGGAGCGGGCCCGGGAGATCGTGGCCGCCTCGGGCTGCCGCACAGCCAAGGTGAAGGTGGCCGACCATCCGGATTCGCTGGGTGAGGATCTGGAGCGGGTGGCCGCGGTGCGCGACGCGCTCGGGCCGGACGGGGCGGTGCGGGTCGACGCCAACGCGGTGTGGGATGTGGACACCGCCGTCGAGCGGATTCGGCTGATCGACCGCGCCGCAGGCGGTTTGGAGTACGTCGAGCAGCCCTGCCGGACGGTCGAGCAGCTGGCCGCGGTGCGCAAGCGGGTCGAGGTGCGCATCGCCGCGGACGAGTCCATTCGCCGCGCGGAGGATCCGCTGCGGGTGGCGGTGGCGGGCGCGGCCGATGTCGCGGTGCTGAAATGCACTCCGCTGGGCGGGGTTCGGCGCGCACTGGAGGTCGCCGCGTCGGCCGGGCTGCCGTGCCTGGTGTCGTCGGCCCTGGAGACGAGTGTCGGCCTGGCCGCGCAGGTCGCCCTCGCGGGCGCGCTCCCCCACCTCGATTTCGCCTGCGGCCTGGACACTTTGTCGCTGCTCACCGGCGATGTGGTGACCGATCCGCTGCGCCCGGTCGACGGCTACCTCACGGTCCCCCGCAGCGCCCCCACCCCGGATCCCGAACTGCTGGAACGCTACCGCCATCCGGACCCGGAGCGGGTCGACTGGTGGCGGCAGCGGCTGGCCCGCGTGCGCAAGCTGCTGCCCTGATCAGGCGATACGCACGCCGCACGAATACATGGTGGTCCGCAGCAGCAACGCCGCCTCCGGCCCGATGACGCCGTCCACCAATTCGAGGTAGCGGGCACAGAATTCGGGCCCGTGCGGCGCGACCTCACCCGTCTCCGGTTCGAGGTGGTGGGCGAGCTCGTGCAGGATCACCAATTCCCGCAGCGCCCAAGCGGTTCCGCCGACGTGCAGCGGGACTGCCAGCACAGACTGCTCGGTCTCGTAGTGGGCCGCCTTCGCCCCACTGCGCGCCCGCACGGTCACCGCGGCCCCGGCCCGATCCCACTGCGCGCGAACCCAGTTCAACGCCAGCACCCGATCCACATACGCCTGCACCGATTCCACCGACGCGAACCGCCGCTCGATCGGCAGCGTCAGCTGCGAGCCGTGCATCTCCACGGTCCGCACCCCGAATTCGTCGGCGCGGTCGAACATGCCGCGCACCAGCCCCTCGGCGTCGTACACGCGGGAGCGCTGCGCATCCCGGACCGCCATGCGCGCGTTCGCTATTCGCCCGCGCCGCGCGGCAGCTGCCCCCGCACGCCGCCCAGTTCCGGCGAATCACCCAGCCGCGCCGCCTTGCCCGCCCGGTCACCGGCCCGCCGCGCGGCCGCCGAGTACCCGGCCGAGGCCTGCGGCCCCTTCCAGGTGCCGCGCGCCTCCGAGGTGCGCGAGTAGAAGTCGGTGAGCTCGAGTTCCTTGTCGCGCAGCGCGAGTGCCGTTCCGGTGGGCACGGATTCGTTGGCGTCGGCCTTGACCGCCTCGTTCTCCACATCCGCCTTGACCTCGGCGAGCCGGCGGCCGATGCGGGAGGCGAAGGCCATCTGGAAGTTCAGCCGCGCCGTGACCGCCGCGACCGGAACCCGCACGGACCGCTGCACCTTCCGCCCGTACCGCCGTTCCACCACGATCTTCTCGGTGGTGGCGGTCTTGTACGCACCCGACTTGATGTACTGGTCGGAGGCCCGCACCATCTGGATCAGCAGGCTCGTGTACAGCGCCTCGCAGGTGTCGATATCCGTGTCGAATCCGTAGGCGTACACCGTCGTCGAGCTGCGCGCCACATCACAGCGAATGTCATTGGCGGCCGCGATGGCCACGAACAGCTGCACATACGTTCGCAGCCCGCGTTTTCCGGCCTCGCCGATCGGAATCACCCGCTGCGTCGGTGTGGGCCGTCGCTCGCGATTGGCGATATGTGCCCGCGCCACCGCCAGATCCACCGACGATCCGGTCGCGAGCCGCTGTGCGGCGGCCAGAAAGGCCTCGGCCTCATGCTCGTTGTCGGTCGATTCGGCCTGCCGCAGCAGCCCGCCGATCCTGGTGAGCATCTTGTCCTGAGAAGACATCGCACGACAGCCTAGCTGCACCGACGACCCCATGGTCACGCGCGAGTGACCAGGTAGTCCCCGCGCGGGGAACGTCCACCATGTATCTTCCCTTGTGCAACCGGCTGGGTGTGCCGCCGCTCACGTCTCGACCCTGGAGTATCCGCGATGGCTTTGAAGATGGTGTCGTCCCTACGATCGCCGCTGGTTCCGCGTGCCGTGCTGACCGTGACATCGGCGGCCTTGCTGACGGCGACTCTCGCCACCGGCTGCTCGAGCAGCGGCAGCAAATCCAACTCGACGTCGGAGAACCTCACCGGCCGCGGCCCGATCACCTACGTGGAGGGCAAGGACACCACCGAGACCGGTGCGGTCAAGCAGCTCATCGACCGCTGGAACGCCCTGCATCCGGACGAGAAGGTGACGTTCAAGGAGCAGTCCAACGACGCCTCCCAGCAGTACGACGACCTCAAGCAGCACATGCAGGCCAAGGCCTCGGACTACGACGTGGTCGCCCTGGACGTGCCGTGGACCGCGGAGTTCGCGGCCAAGGGCTGGATCCAGCCGCTGAAGGACACCTTCAACATCGACACCTCCACCCTGCTCTCGCCGCCGGTCGCCTCGGCCACCTACAACGGCACCCTCTACGCCGCCCCGCGCAACACCAATGGCGGCCTGCTGTTCTACCGCAAGGACCTGGTGACCGAGCCGCCCAAGACCTGGGCTGAGCTGCTGAACGACTGCCCGAAGGCCAAGGAGGCCGGAATCGGCTGCTACGCCGGGCAATTCGCGCCCTACGAGGGCCTGACCGTGAACACCGCCGAGGTCATCAACGCCTTCGGCGGCAGCTTCGTCGGCCCCGACGGCAAGACCCCGACGGTGAACAGCCCGCAGGCCAAGGCCGGCCTGCAGACCCTGGTCGACGCCTACAAGAACGGCGACATCCCGAAGGAGGCCATCTCCTTCAAGGAGCCGGAGTCGCAGACCGCCTTCGTCACCGGCAAGCTCCTGTTCATGCGCGGCTGGCCGTCGTCCTTCGGTGACGCCGGTTCCGACGCCTCCGCGGTGAAGGACAAGTTCGGGGTCGCCCCGCTGCCCGGCAAGGACGGCATCGGCGCCTCGACCCTGGGTGGCTACAACGCGGCCATCAGCGCCTTCTCCAAGAACAAGGCCACCGCGCTGGAGTTCCTGCGCTTCCTGATCAGCGAGGACGCCCAGCACATCGTGGCCTCGGGCGCGCTGCCGTCGGTCCGCGCCTCGGTGTACGACGATCCGGCCCTGATCGCCAAGATGCCGTACCTGCCCGCGCTCAAGGATTCCATCGCCTCCGCGGTGCCGCGTCCGGTCACCCCGTTCTACCCGGCGGTGTCGAAGGCCATCCAGGACAACGCCTATGCTGCGTTGACCGGAAACAAGTCGGTCGACGACGCCATCACTGGCATGCAGAAGGGCATCGAGACCGCCGGATCGTAGGGCGTGCTCGACGACGAGTTGGTCCCGTAGGAGAAGAGATAAGGTGTCACGTCCTTCGGGAGCGACCGATGTCGCGTCGCCCGACCGCACGGAGTCGATCGTGAAATCCCAAGCACCACAAGGCCAGAAGCCGAAACGCGCGCGCAAGCCGCTGGGCGTTTCGGCTCGGGCCTGGCTGTTCGTCACGCCGGTGCTGCTCGCACTGGCCGTGGTGGTCGGCTACCCGGTGGTCCGGGCCGTGATCATGTCCTTTCAGCAGGACTCCGGCCTGGACAAGTCCACCGGCATGTTCGTCGAGGGCGGCGGCGCCGGATTCAGCAATTACACGCACTGGCTGCTGCAGCAGTGCACCAATGGACTCGGCGAGACCGTCGACTGCCCCACCGGCAATCTGGGCTCCCAGTTCTGGACCGCCATCGGCGTCACCCTGCTGTTCACGGTGGTGACGGTGGCGCTCGAGGCCACCATCGGTCTGGGCATGGCCGTCATCATGGGCAAGTCGTTCAAGGGTCGCGCCCTGCTGCGCGCGGCCGTGCTGATCCCGTGGGCCATCCCCACCGCCGTCACGGCGCGGTTGTGGGAGTTCATGTTCCAGTACGACGGCGTGGTCAACCGGGTCCTCGGCACCCACATCCTGTGGACCGCCGACCCGTGGCCCGCCCGCTTCGCGGTCATCGCCGCCGACGTGTGGAAGACCACCCCGTTCATGGCGCTGCTGATTCTCGCCGGGCTGCAGGTGATTCCGGCCGACGTGTACGAGGCCGCGCGCGTGGACGGCGCGTCCGCGTGGCAGCGCTTCTGGCACATCACCATGCCGCTGCTGAAACCCGCTCTGCTGGTGGCGATCCTGTTCCGCACCATGGACGCGCTGCGCATGTACGACCTGCCCGCGATCATGACCCAGTCCAACCCGGCCACCCGGACCATCTCCATGCTGGTGGTGGATCAGGTGCGCCAGGGCCCCAACAGCGCCTCGGCCCTGTCGGTGATCACCTTCCTGCTCATCTTCATGGTGGCCTTCTTCCTGGTGAAGGTCCTGGGCGCCAACGCCGTTCGCACCCAGGAAGCACAGCGGGAGGCGAACTGATGAGTACCAGTGTCATCGAGACCACGAAAAAGCCCGCCCGCCAATCGGTTCCGCTGGGCAAGCGGCTGACCTCCGGCCGCGTCTACCTGGGCGCGCTGATCGTGCTGGCGTGGGGCCTGGGCCCGTTCTACTGGATGGTCGTGACCGCGCTGCGCGACCCGGAGTACACCTTCGACAACACCCCGTGGCCCACCCACGTGACGTTGGAGAACTTCCGCAACGCCTTCGACACCAGCCGCGGCAACGACTTCGGCCGCGCCCTGGGCAACAGCGTGATCATCGGCGCGGCCACCACGGTGGTGGCGCTGCTGATCGGCATCATGGCCGCCTACGCGCTGGCGCGGCTCACCTTCAAGGGCAAGTACGTGGTGTCCGGACTCATCCTGTCCGCCTCCATGTTCCCCGTGGTGGTGCTGGTGACCCCGCTGTTCCAGCTGTTCACCGACCTGGGCTGGATCGGCCACTACCAGGCCATGATCATCCCGAACATCTCGTTCGTGCTGCCCATGACCGTCTACATCCTGGCCTCGTTCTTCACCGAACTCCCGTGGGAGCTCGAGGAGGCCGCGCGCATCGACGGCGCGTCGCGCTTCCAGGCCTTCCGGCTGGTCATGCTGCCGCTGGCGGCCCCGGCGGTGTTCACCACCGCCATCCTGGCCTTCATCGCGGCGGTCAACGAATACCTGTTGGCGCGATTGCTTTCCAGCGACAAGACCGAGCCGGTGACGGTCGCGGTCGCCCGCTTCTCGGGCAACAACCCGCTGGTGCAGCCCTACACCGCCATCATGGCCGCCGGAACCATCGTCACCATTCCGCTGGTGATCATGGTGCTGCTGTTCCAGCGCCGCATCATCTCCGGCCTCACCGCCGGCGGCGTGAAGAGCTAGGGACGCCCCCCTACGTCGATTAGCATGGGTGCCGCCGTGGGAGGGCCTACGGCGTCACCTGTCACAAGCTTTGTCGACGCTCCGGAAGGAGATGCTCGTGAGCTCGTCCCGCAAGCGACGTCGTGGGGAACCGGCGTACGGCGCCGCGACCGGGTGGAACGAGCTGGCGACCGCCGCCGCCCGACGGCAGGCACACGCCTCGCACAGCCGCCCGCGGCGGCGGCCCAAACCGCCCAAGGCCCCGAAACAGCCTGAGGCGTCACCGCGTCCGCGCCGCAGCCGCGGCCAGCGCATCCGCCGATTATTGCTGGCGCTGTTCCTGGTGCTGGTGGTCATGCCGACCACGCTCATGGGCATCGCGTACTGGAGCGCCGAGATCCCGGACCCGAACGCGGTGCAGACCAATCAGATCGCCACCATCCTGACCTCCGACGGCAATACCGTCATCGCGAAGGTCGTTCCGCCCGAAGGCAATCGGGTGCCGGTGCCGCTGAGCGACGTACCCGAGCCGGTGCGGCTGGCGGTGCTCTCGGCCGAGGACCGCAACTTCTACACCAATCCGGGCTACTCCACCTCGGCGTTCCTGCGCGCGGCCCGTGACAATCTGCTCGGCCGCGACGACGCCGGCGGCGGCTCGACGATCACCCAGCAGTACGTGAAGAACGCCTTCCTGAGTTCCGAACGCACGCTGAGCCGCAAGATGCGCGAGCTGATCATCTCGGCCAAGATGGCCCGCGAATGGAGCAAGGACGACATTCTCGCCGCCTACCTCAACACCATCTACTACGGTCGCGGCGCGTACGGCATCTCGGCGGCGGCGAAGGCCTATTTCGCCAAGTCCGCGCCGGAACTGACCCTGGCCGAGGGCGCGGTGCTGGCGTCGGTGATCCGCACGCCCTCGCTGCTGGATCCGGAGAACCATCTCGACCAGCTCAAGGCCCGCTGGACCTATGTGCTCGACGGCATGGTGCAGATGGGCGTGCTCAATCGTAACGAGCGCGCGGCCACCGTCTTCCCCGGCATCGTCCCGGTCACCGAGGTGGACGACAGCACCCCGCGCGGCCCCGAGGGCCTGATCCGCGCCCAGGTGCTGCGCGAGCTGCGCGCCTCCGGGATCAGCGAACACGAGCTGAATACCGGTGCGCTGCAGATCATCACGACCATCGACGCCAAGGCGCAGCAGGCCGCGCTGAACGCGGTCGGCAATGTGCTGGGCGGGCAGCCGGGCGAGCTGCGCACCGCGGTGGTCTCGGTGGATCCGCGCTCGGGCGCGGTGCGCGCCTACTACGGCGGCCCCGACGGCATCGGCTTCGACTTCGCGCAGGCCCCGCTGCAAACCGGTTCGGCCTTCAAGACTTTCGCGGTACTGGCCGCACTCGAGCAGGGAATTCCGCTGTCCTACAAGCTCGACAGCGAACCGCTGACGGTGAACGGCGAGAAGATCCAGAACGTGGGCGGTGAGTCGTGCGGCACCTGCTCGCTGGGCGAGGCGTTCAAACGCTCGCTCAACACCAGCTTCTACCGCCTGACCCAGACCCTGTTCGAGGGCCCGAAAGCCATTGCCAACGCGGCGCATCAGGCCGGCATCCCCGACCAGATCCCCGGCGTGCCGGGCAAGACCCTCACCGAGGACGGCGGGCCGCCGCTGCCCGCCATCGTGCTGGGCGCGTACTCGGTGCGCCCCATCGACATGGCCTCGGCGTATGCCACCCTTGCCGCCTCCGGCGCCTACCGCGCCCCCTACTTCGTGCAGAAGGTGATGACCGGCGACGGCCGGGTCCTGCTCGACCGCGCCAAGGACCCGCGCAAGTCCGAGCAGCGCATCCAGTCCGCCGTCGCCGACACGGTCACCCAGGCCATGCTCCCCATCGCCGCCTACTCCAACAATCACAACCTCGCGGGCGGCCGCCCGTCCGCGGCCAAGACCGGCACCACCCAGCTCGGCGACTCGGGCCAGAACAAGGACGCCTGGATGGTCGGCTTCACCCCGTCCCTCTCCACCGCCGTCTGGGTGGGAACCGAACAGTCCCAACCCATCCGGACCTCCCGCGGCGCGGCCATCTACGGCTCCGGCCTCCCCGCCGACCTGTGGAAACAAACCATGGACGGCGCCCTCGAGGGCACCCCCGTGGACCAATTCCCCAATCCCGAGCAAATCGCCGGAATGCCCCCCGCCAACGGCAATTACGA
>NZ_BAAFGR010000250.1:0-7886 GCF_041154655.1 Nocardia sp. JMUB6875 | reverse complement strand
GGGGGCGGGGTCGAATTCGGTGCGTTCGGCGACGGCGAGGGTGAGCAGACCGTCGAGCAGGCCGGTCAGGCGTTCCACTTCGCGGGTGGCGCCGCGGTAGGTCGCCACGGCGGGTTCGGGGATGGCGGGCTCGAGGGAATCCAGGCGGATGGTCAAGGCGGCCAGGGGGTTTCGCATGGCGTGGGCGGTGTCGTCGATCAGGCGGCGTTGGGCGCGGGTGGAGTCGTGGACGGCGGCGGCCATGGCGTCGACCGATTGCGCGACCGCGCGCAGCTCGGGTGGGCCGCCGTGGCGGCGGGTCACGACCGTGGCGGGGGTGCGGGATGGCGGCAGGGTCGCGGTGAGTTCGGCGACCGCGCTGGACAATCCGGCCAGCGGCCGCAACACCCAGCGGGACAGGACCAGTGCCAGCGCGGTGAATACCGCCATCGCCACCAGCGCACCGACCGCGACGACCACCCACACCCGGGTGATGTCGGCGCGCGCGGTGTCGGTGGACGCGGTGATCAGGACCGCGCCGTCGACGTGGGTGTCCGAGCCGACCGGGCGCGCGATCAGCACGGTGGGCGGGCTCCACGGCAGCAGCCGCGACACCGTGGCGGGGCGTTGATTGCGGCGCGCGGCCGACAATGCCGCCGCCACCGCGGTATCGCGCGGGTCGACGCCCGCGTTCACCACGGGCACGCCGCGGGCATCGACCACCAGCACCAGCTCACCGTAAAGGTCGTGGTAGCGGGCCACTTCCATCGACAGCGCGCGCTGGTCGCCGAGCCGGTCGGCGGTGACGGTCAACGCCGCGAACCGGTCGGCGTCCCCGCTGCGCCCGGACACCAGTTCCTGGGTGCGGCTGGTAGCCGCGGTCAGGCACAGCGGTATCGCGAACGCCAGCACCGCCACGGTGGCGAAGCTGGTCAACGCGATGAGCAAGCGCCGGCGCACCGGGTCACTCGCCCCAGCGGTAGCCGTAGCCGCGGATGGTGGTGATCAGCCCGGGCCGGTCGAGCTTGGCGCGCAACCCGGTCATGTGCACATCCAGCGACCGCGACACCGCCACGAACGCATCACCCCAGATCCGGTCCATCAACTGCTGACGGCTCACCGCCGCCCCCGGCCGCTCCGTCAACGCCTCCACCAGCTCGAATTCCTTGGTCGTGAGCGCGATCTCGACCCCGGCCACCGTGACCCGGCGCGCATCCAGATCCACGCTCACATCCCCGGTGACCACGGTGCGCGCCGGGACCGCCGCGACCGGCTGCGGGCGGCGGGTCACGTTCTCGAGCCGGGCCAGCAGTTCGGCGATACGCGGTGGTTTGATCACGTAATCGTCGGCGCCGCCGCGTAATCCGCGCACGATGGAGCGTTCGTCACTGCGCGCGGTCAAGATCACCACCGGGACGGTGGAGACCTCGCGCAGCTGCCGCAGCACCGTGAGCCCGTCGGCGTCGGGCAACCCCAGATCCAAGACCACCGCGTCGAAACCGCGGTGGGAGGTCAGCAGATCCGCGCCGCGGCGCATCCGCACCGCGCAGTGGCCGCGGACCCCGAACGCCTCGACCAGTGCGTCCCCGACCCCGTCATCGTCCTCGACCACCGCCAACCGCATGGCTCCGATTCTCTCCTCTACGACAAACCGATCGGTTCCCGGGCTGCGGAGCCCGCGGCGGTATCGGCGGCCGGGGCGTTGTCCTCGGCGTCGATCACCGAGTCGGTGGAGGTCTCACGCATGAAGAAGTAGGTGAGCAGCGAGATCAGCACGCACCCGGACACGTACCAGAAGTACAGCGATTCGTGCCCGGCCTTCTTCAACGCCAGGGCGATCATTTCGGCGGTGCCGCCGAAGATGGCCACCGTCAGCGCATACGGCAGCCCGACCCCGAGGGCGCGGATGCGGGTGGGGAACAGTTCGGCCTTCACGATCGCGTTGATCGAGGTGTAGCCGGTGATGATCACCAGCGCCGCCAGCATCAACGCGAACGCCGCGAGGGGGTTCTTCGTGTGGCCGAGCAGCGTCATGATCGGCACCGTGGCGAGCGTGCCCGCCACGCCGAAGGTGATCAGCAGTTTGCGTCGCCCGATGCGATCCGAGAGCGCCCCGGCGATCGGCTGCAGCACCACGAACACCAGCAGCGCCACGAAATTGATCCACGCCACCGTCGATTTCGCGATCCCGGAGGTGTTGACCATGTATTTCTGCATGTAGGTGGTGTAGGTGTAGAACGCGACCGTGCCACCGAGGGTCAAGCCCACCACCAGCAGGCACTCGCGCGGATACCGCAGCAGCACCGCCAGCGATCCGCGCCCCGAACCGGCACTCGCCGAGGCGGATTCGCTGCGGAAGGATTCGGATTCGTCCATGCCGCGCCGCAACCACATCACGATCAGCGCACCGGCCGCGCCGATCAGGAACGGGATCCGCCACCCCCACGCATACAACTGGGCCGAGGTCAGGAACTGCTGCAGCACGATCTGCACCCCGAGCGCGACCAACTGGCCCGCGACCAGGGTCACGTACTGGAAACTCGAATAGAATCCGCGCCGCCCCGCCGAGGCCACCTCCGACAGATACGTTGCGCTGGTGGCGTATTCACCACCCACCGACAGGCCCTGCAACAGCCGCGCCAGCAGCAGGATCACCGGCGCCGCCAACCCGATCGACGCATAGGAGGGGGTCACCGCGATCAGCAGCGATCCCGCGGCCATCACCGTCACCGACAGGGTCAGGGCCGCGCGGCGCCCGAACCGGTCGGCATAACGGCCCAGTGCCCACCCGCCGATCGGGCGCATCAGGAATCCGACCGCGAACACCGCCGCGGTGGACAGCAATTGGGCGGTGGCGTCACCGGCGGGGAAGAACGTCTTGGCGAAATACACCGAGAACGCCGCATAGACATACCAGTCGTACCATTCGACGAGGTTGCCGATCGAGCCGCGCATCACATTGGCGACCACCCGGCGTTCCCCGGTTCCGGTCCTGCTCACGAATCTTCTCCCTTGCTGAAACCACGAATGCCCCATCGCATCCGCGCTCCACTGTGGCGGGCGACACACGCCCCGCCCAAGAGGTCCGGGAGTTTCCTAACACTGCCTTAAGGCGATCGGGTGCGCACCGATGCCGGTCAAACGCCCACGCGGAACCCGGTTCGCGCCTTACCGTCTGAGAAGGCTTGGTTGGTGAGTGGATCGAGAACAGTGATGAGTCAACCCAATACGTCCCCCGCCGCGTTCCAGGCGACCGCGGCGATCGACCCCGACGCGATCGCGGTCCGCGACATCGGCGGACACCACAGCTTGACCTGGGGTGATTACGCGGCGCAGGTGCGAGAGGTCGCCGCTGGGCTGGCCGCACTCGGGGTCGGGCGCGGGGACACGGTGGCGTTCATGATGGCCAACCGCGTCGAGTTCTATCCCCTCGAGGTCGGCGCGCAACACACGGGGGCCACCTCGTTCTCGGTGTACAACACCCTCAGCGCCGAGCAACTGCACTACGTGTTCGACAATGCCGGCAACAAGGTGGTGATCTGCGAGGCCCAATACGTGGACAAGATCCGCGCCAGCGGGGTGCCGATGCACACCATCGTCTGCATCGACGACTCCGTACCCGGCACCCTGACCGTCGCCCAGCTCAAACGACTCGGGCGCGCCGATTTCGACTTCGACGCCACCTGGCAGGCCATCACGCCCGAGGACGTGGTGACCCTGTGCTACACCTCCGGCACCACCGGCAACCCGAAGGGCGTGGAGATCACCCACGCCAACCTGGCCTTCGAATGCCGCGCCTACGCCTCGGTCATGCCCGTCGAATTCGGCGACCGCATCACCAGCTTCCTGCCCACCGCGCACATGGCCGACCGCGTCACCGGCCTGTACCTGCACGAATACTGCGGCACCCAGATCACCGTCGTCCCCGACCGCACCCAACTGCCCGCCGCCCTGACCGACGTGCACCCCACCATCTGGGGTGCGGTGCCGCGGGTGTGGGAGAAACTCAAAGCGGCCGTGGAATATTCGGTCACCGCCGAAACCGACCCCGCCCGCCGCGCCGCCCTGGACTGGGCCCTCGGTGTCGCCGCCCGCAAAGCCCAAGCCCAACTCGCCGGAGTACCCCTCGACGACACCCAAGCCGCCGAATGGGACAAAGCCGACGCCGCGGTGCTGGCACCGTTGCGCGCCAAAATCGGCCTCGACCAACTCAAATGGGCCCTCTCCGGTGCCGCGCCCATCCCGCCGGAAACCCTCGGATTCTTCTACGGACTCGGCATCCCCATCTCCGAAGTGTGGGGCATGTCCGAGCTCACCTGTGTGGTCAGCGTCAGCCCACCCGGCCAGGCCCGCCTGGGCACCGTCGGGCGGCTGCTGCCCGGACTGGAATCACGCATCGGCGAGGACGGCGAATACTTCGTGCGCGGACCCCTGGTCATGCGCGAATACCGCAAGGAACCCGAGAAGACCGCCGCCACCCTCGACGCCGACGGCTGGCTGGCCACCGGCGACATCATCACCGAGGACGCCGACGGCTACCTGCGCGTGGTCGACCGCAAGAAAGAACTCATCATCAACTCCGCCGGAAAGAACATGTCCCCGGCCAACATCGAGAACACCATCAAGGCCGCCACCGGACTCATCGGCGCCCTGGCCACCATCGGCGACAACCGCCCCTACAACACCGCACTCATCGTCCTCGACGCCGAATCCGCGCTCCCGTATGCCGCCCAGCACGGCCTCACCGACGCCACCGCACCCGCGCTGGCCGCCGACAAGAACGTCATCGCCGGAATCGCGCGCGGCGTCGCCGCCGGCAACGCCAAACTCTCCCGCATCGAACAGATCAAACGCTTCACCATCCTGCCCACCTTCTGGGAACCCGGCGGCGACGAAATCACCCTCACCATGAAACTGCGCCGCAAACCCATCGCCGAGAAATACGCGGACACCATCGACACCATGTACGCACCCCAACTCGCCGAGGGCGTCCACGAACCCGCCGAAACACCCACCAGCACAACCTGACCGGGCCACCCCACCGCACACCGGCCGTCTGCCCCCTCCCACGGGCGCAGACGGCCGGAATGCTCTGAGCGGAAACCACCCTTCATAACAGAGCACTTGCTCTGTTATGGTCGAGTGTATGCCCCGCCCCCGCACCCACGACCCGGACCTCGTCCTCGACGCCGCCGAAGACCTCGCGGTGGCCTCCGGGCCCGCCGCGGTCACCATCCGGGCGGTCGCCGCGGCCACCGGCGTCTCCAACGGGGCGCTCTATCACACGTTCTCCTCCCGCGCGGAACTGGTGGCGCGCACCTGGATTCGGGCCGCACACCGGTTCTTGACCCTGCAAGCCGAGATGGTCGCCGACGCCGCAGACCCCGTCGACGCGGTGCTCGCCGCCGCGCAAGCACCCGCCGAATTCGCCGCCCGCCACCCGGCCTCCACCCAGTTGTTCTTCCGGGTCCGCCGCACCGACCTGCTCGGCGACGACCTGCCCGAGACCGTGCACGCCGAGGTGGCCGCCACCCAGACCACACTGATCGAACTGATGAAAACCCTGTCGCGGCGGCTGTGGGGGCGCGCGGACGCCGCCGCGGTGGACACCGTCACCCTGTGCCTGGTCGACCTGCCGACCGCGATCCTGCTCGACCGCGACCGGCTCACCAATCCGATTGCCCGCCAACAGTTGCGGGCCGCCGTCCACGCGGTCCTCGACCTCGGGCCCGCACCCCACCGCACACCCTGAAGGAACCCCCCATGCCCACCCTCACCTACCGCGACAAGATCGCCGTACTCGACCTCGGCGGCGACGAGAACCGCTTCTCACCCGAGTTCCTCATCGCCGTCAACACCCACCTCGACACCGCCCTCGCCGAGGGCGCCCACGCCCTGCTCACCACCGCCTCGGGCAAGTTCTACTCCAACGGCCTGGATCTCGACTGGGTCTCCGCCCACGGAGACCGCGCCGAATGGTATGTGGCGCAAGTGCAATCACTGCTGGCCCGGATGCTGACCTTCCCGCTGCCGACCGTCGCCGCGCTGCCCGGGCACGCCTTCGGCGCCGGCGCCATGCTCGCCATCGCCCACGACTACCGGGTGATGCGCGCCGACCGCGGCTACTTCTGCTTCCCCGAGGTCGACATCCACATCCCGTTCACCCGCGGCATGGCCGCACTCATCCAAGCCAAACTCGCCCCCAAACACGCCATCGCCTCGATGACCACCGGACGCCGCTTCGGCGGACCCGACGCCCTGGCCCACGACCTGGTCGACGCCATCGCCGACACCGACGCCCTCACCGACACCGCGCTCGCCACGGTCGCCGGGCTCGGCGCCAAAGACCAAGCCACCCTGGGCGCGATCAAGGCCGTCATGTTCGCCGACGCCGTCACCGCCCTCGCCAACGCCTGAACCCCTATGGCGCGGTGGGCTCGACACCACGAGCCCACCGGATCAGCGCGGCGCGCGCACCGCGAACACCGCCAACCGGACCCGGTTGTCGCAACCGGTCTTGTCCATCAGATGCGCCACATGCTTCTTGACCGTCGTCACCCCCAGATGCAGGCGCTCGGCGATCTCGGAATTGGAGTAGCCTTCACCCACCAGTGCCAGTACCTCCTGCTCGCGGGGCGTGAGATCGACTGCCGCAGTAGCGGTTTCGACCGGGGCGTCCACGGCGCGCCGCACCAGCCGGCGCAGCAGCGGCGGGGAGAACAGCAACTCGCCGTCCATCACCCGCCGGATCGCGGCCACCAACGCCTCGGGCTCGGTGTCCTTGACCAGATACCCGCTCGCCCCGGCCGCCAACGCCGGGAACAGATGCTCGTCATCATCGAAGGTGGTCAGCACCAGCACCTTCGGTGAACCACCGGCGAGAATCCGGCGCGTCGCCTCCACCCCGTCCATGCCGGGCATCCGCAGATCCATCAACACCAGATCAGGGCGGAGCTCCGCCGCCGCGCGCACCGCCGCCACCCCGTCGGCGGCCTCGGCGACCACCTCGAGATCGGCGGTCGCCTCCACCAGCATCCGCAACCCCGCCCGCACCAGACGCTGATCATCGACCAGCAACACCCGGATCACCGCACACCCCGCCCGAACGCCGCCCCGGCCTGCGCTTCGGTGACCCGGGGCAACGCCGACGCACCTCCCGGCTCGACCGATCCGGATCCGGCGGGCAACTCCGCATCGACGACCCACTCCCGACCGCGCGCACCGACTTCGAGACGGCCACCGGCCAACGCCACCCGCTCGCGCATCCCGGCCAGTCCATGCCCCGCACCGACCGGCGCCCCGGCACCGCGGTTGTGGACTTGCAGCCGCACCCCGGAGGCGGTGCGTGCCACCGAGATCCGCACCGGCGCGCCACGATCGGCGTACTTCATCGCATTGGTCAGCGACTCCTGCGCCAGCCGCAGCAGCGTCAACCGCGCGATCGCATCCAAACCTGGTGGCCGCGTATCGATTTCGGCGTGTACCTCGAACCCTGCCGCGCGCACCCGCGTCACCGCCTCGGCGATCTCGGCGGCCACCACCTCGGCATCCAGCAGCGGCACCGCACCCAGCGACGGATCCCGCAAGGCCGCCAGCAGCCGCCGGATATCGGTCAGCGCCCCCGACGCCGTGTCGCCCACATCGTCGAGGACCTCCCGCACCCGCGGATCGGTCCCGCCGAGCACCTGGCGAGCTACCTTGACCCGCAACACGATCGAGGCCATATGGTGGGCGACCATATCGTGCAGCTCGCGCGCCAGCGCCGTGCGCTCCTCGGCGCGCGCCCGCGACCGCGCCTCCGCCGCACGCGCCGCCGCACTCGCCGTCAACGCCGCCTGCCCACGCAAATACAGGCCCAACAGCAGCGGCAACCCGACGAACGCGGCCGCCTCCACGAACGTCGCCCC
>NZ_BAAFGR010000249.1:0-7938 GCF_041154655.1 Nocardia sp. JMUB6875 | reverse complement strand
ACCCGCTGGAAAGCGGCGTTGAACGCCTTCGACATCACCTTCGACGGCCGACTCACCGCCGGACGGAACTAACCCAATCAACCCGAGTTACACCGTTATCTGGACAGACCCGGACGGTCCGCATCTCTCCAGCCGCGGCGGTCGCCTCGGACATGACATGCCGAAAGTAGGCGTCGTGTGGGTTCTTTGGCAACGGGTTGAGGTTAGTGACAATCGTTGACCTGGGCGGTGGTTGGTGCTGAGCTGGATTCATGGCCGAGAACGCTGTCGAGGAGTTGATAGAACGCGTGCGGGAGCAGGTCTCGGGCGGCGCGGACGGTAATCGGTTTCTGGAGTTGCTGGAACGCGGCAGGGTTCCCCGTGAGCGGCTGGTCTGGCTTGCTGGGGAGGAATACCGCATCGTGGATAGCGACCGCCGTAGTTTTGCGCTACTGGCCGCTCGATATCCGGAACCGCCCTCCGGTGGCTTCTTTCTGGCTCTGGCACAGGGCGAATCGGAGGCCCTGCGGCTCCTGCACGACTTCGCCGCTGCGCTCGGACTCGGGGAGAAGGACCTCGAGGCCTACGAACCGCAGGCCCTCGCCCAGGCGTATCCGGCCTACCTCGCGCAGCGCGCGCTTTTCGGGACGGCGGCCGAGGTGGCGCTCGCTATGCTGACCAATCTCGAAGAATGGGGAAGCTACTGCGCGCGAACAGCTTCTGCGCTGCGCGCACGGTATGACCTCACCGATGAGGCCATCGCCTTCTTCACCTTTTTCGCGGACTCCCCGCCGGATTTCGCCGCACAGGCGACGGAGGTCGTGGCGGCCGGTCTCGCCGCCGGAGAGGCCCCCGCGGATCTCGCCCGAGCCGCACGACTGCTGCACGACTACGAAACAGCGTTCTGGAACTCCTTGGCGGCGGGCCTGTCCTGACCGGCTGGGCGGTGGTCAGCTCGAGCGGCGTAGCCGGTCGGCCAGCCAGAGGACCACGCCGTAGCCGTAGGCGGCGTCGGCGGCGGAGACGAGGGCGGAGCTGGGGAAGAGGATCGCGTGGCGGAGGCCGGAGTCGGCCAGGGCGCGAAGGCGGGACAGGATTTCGGCGGGGGTGCCGATGATGAGCCATTCGTGGAGGACCTCGTCGGTGACTTCGGCTATTGCTTCCTGGACCTCCGTTTTGGTGAGGCGGTGCGGCATCAGGTCGATCAGCCCTCGGAAGTCCTCTCCGAAGGGATGTTTCGCGCCGCAGCGGGTCCAGACCGCGGCGGGAGCGAACAAGCCCAGGTAGCGGACCGCGGGGGCGCGGAGGATGCGGCTGATCCCGGAGTGGGTGCGAGCGGTGAGCATGCTGATCATTTGGGCGGGGACGATCGCGGCGGGGTCGCGGCCCGCGGCACGGGCGGATTCATGGACCAGAGCCAGTTTCCGGGCGTACTCGTCGGGGGATTGGGATTCCCACGGGTACCAGCCGTCGGCGTAGCGGCCGGTCAACTCCAGCATGCGGGGGCCGTGGGCGCCGATCCAGATCTGCGGCATGCGGTCGGCGGGGGCCGTGAGATCCATTGGCGCATTGTCGATTTGGTAGTAGCGGCCGGAGAAGTTGATCGGGCCGTTCGAGTCCAGGGCGGCGCGCAGCACCTGCAGGGCTTCTTCGAAGCGGTCCACCGGGCGATTCCAGGTGAATCCGTACGGGTCGAGGTTCTCTCGCTCCCCGCATCCGATGCCGAGGATGGGCGGCTTCTTCGTCATGTGCGCCAGCGTGTGGAACGTCTGCGCCAACAGGATCGGATGCCGCCGATGCGGGTCGGTCGCCCCGACCCCCAACTGCACCCGCCCCGCCCCACCCGCGAGATGGGCGAGCAGCGGGGCGAAATCGAACTGCTCATCGGGGCTGCGCACCGCCTTGGCCTGCGGGGTGAAGTCGGTGTCCCAGATCGCTTTCGGGAACACGCTGATCAAATGGTCGGTCGCCAGCACCGAATCCAGCCGCCCGAGCCGCGCCATCCGCGTCACGAACCGCGCCGCCCCCAACGGCGGATTGATACCGGCCATGGTGCCCACGGCAAAGGATTTCCGATCGGATGAGTCCGCCATGATGGTCTCCTCTCGCCCGGCGATCCCACCGGCCCCTCCCATTATTCTTTGCGGCGCCGTCAGATTCGCAGAAAAGCGCTCATCATCCCGAATGCGGTCAGGACCGCGAGGTAGAGCAGCACCAGGCGCACGTCGCGCAGCCAGCATCTGCTGTGTCGCAGGCCTTTTCGCCAGGCTCGGGCATAGCCGACCAGGCCGAGGAGCCCGAAGGCGGCCACCGCCCACGGGCCGATCAACCAGGTCAGCAGGGCGACGGTGGCGAATACGCACAGGTTGAGCGGGTCATAGGGCCGCGTGTCGTCGGCGGCCCGGCGGCGCGCGGCCTCGTCGTAGTAGACGCCGCGCGATTCGCTCATCGCACCTCCACCGGGAGCAGAGTGCGTTCGGCGGGGACTGCCAAAGACAGGCGTTGGCGGGCCAGGGCGGGCCAGGCTTGCACGGCGCAGAAGGGGGCGCACTGGTCGGCTTGGTCGGCGCGGGTGCCGACGTGGACGCAGCACTGGGTGAGACGTTCCTCGATCATGGTCGACATGTCCATGAAGGGTTTGATCGTCACGCGGACTACCCGCTCGCCCAGGAGGTTTCGCAGTTTCCGTTTGCGCCCCGGCAGGGCGGAGGAGGCCAGGGTCAGCAGCGTGGACATGCCCAGGTCACAGTTTTCGCAGATGCTCGACCACGCTCGGCCGATCTCCGGGTGCGACAGGGAGGACTGTTCCGAGAGCAGCCCCATCAGCGATTCCTTGACGGCCAGGCGCAATTCGGCGGGGATCCGCGAGTCGGCGATCCGATTGGAGACCAGACCCAGGTGATCCTTCATCCGGTCGTGCCCGATCAGCGAGACCAGGGACCGCCACTGTCCGGCATCGTCGCGCAGCAGATACCCGACCGAGCAGCAGTGCGGATGCGAGCACGGCAGGGCGGTCAGATCCCGCCAGGTCACCAGACCGTCGGTCTGCGGGCCCAGCCGTCGCAGCACGCCGGTGTGCGTGAGGCGGTTCATCGGGTCGATGAGTCCGGAACGGCCCGAACCGAATTGGGGCTGAATGGAGACGCCGCCCACGAACGGGGTATCGAGGGCGACCCGCAGGACCTCGCCGATCTCGCCGTCGTTGACGCCCAGGGCGGTGGTCATGACCAGCGTTGTGAAGATCTCGGCGGTGGACAGGCGGCGCAGCGCGTCGGCCTTGAGCCGTCGCAGATCACCACCGCGGTGGTGTCGGGATGCGCCCTCGGACAGGCCGTCGAATTGCAGATACACCTCCACACGTTCGCGATGCCGGGTCAGCAGTTCCAGCAGTGCGTCATCGCGGGCTATGCGAATACCGTTGGTGTTGACCAGAATCCGAGTGATCGGCCGTGCGGTGAGCTCGTCGAGGAGCCGTTCCAGCTCCGGATGCAGTGTCGGTTCGCCGCCGCTGAGCATGAGCACGTCCAGTCGCCCGTTCTCGCGTGCGAGGCGCTGGTCGACATTGGCGAGCACCTCCTCGACCGCCACCACGCCGCGCAGATCCGGCGCGGAGTCGGCGAAGCAGGTGGGGCAGCGCAGGTTGCAGATGTCGGCGATATCGGCGAGCAGGATGCAGGTGTGCTGGGTTTGCATCTCCGGCAGCCCACGCAGGTACGCGGCGGGCACCGGTTCGAAATTGCCGGTCAGGTCGGGTATGTGCGCCTTGGTGGGGGCGGTCCATTCCTCCAGGTAGGCAAGGATTTCCGGATCCTCGTCGTACAGGGTGCGGACCATGCCGTGCCGACGGCAGCCACGCTCGAGATAGACCCGCCCGTCGCGTTCGGCGAGCCAGCCCGAGAGCCGCTGCACCTCGTGCAGCGACCGCTCCGGGGCCTCGTCGTGGCAATGCGGGCAGAATGCATTGACATAGCGCAGGATTCGATCCCCGCGCAGCGGCATACCGTTCACGAACTCCCCTACTTGTACAGCGCCGGATTGACTCCGGTGCAGAACCCCACCGTGCACACCGTGACCAGCGCCCAGCCGATCATCAAGCCGATGCCCAATCCGCGGACCACCGCGTTCCTGTTGCGGGCCATGAGTATGCCGCCGATGAAGGCCGACGCAGCACTCGCCACGGCACCGGCCGCCAGCACCGCCGTCTGGGCTCCGGAACCGGTCGAGCCGGCCAGGAGCACCACCACGACACCGAGTATCGCGTTGACGACGATGAACGCCAGCGAGCCGACAATCGCCATGCCGACGACCGTGCCACCACTGCCGCCGCTGGGTGGCGGCGGCGGATAGGGCTGATACGGCGGGGGATTCATACTCATACCGCGACCTTTCGTCCCAGGATCCCGTCGTAGGTGCCGCGCCGGTAGCCGACCCCGAGCCGCACCGCCGCCACCACCAGCCCCGGCAGCAGAAACCATTGCGGCCGAGTCAGATCCAGCAGCACGGTCTCATTGGCGCGCGTGAACTCGACCGCGAACCGGAAATAGGCGTAGGCGGCAACATACAGGGTGAACAGTTCGCCGGGGGCGGTGACACGAGTGCGCAGCCACAGCAGCGCGGCGAAGGCCAGCAG
Source organism: Nocardia sp. JMUB6875 (assembly GCF_041154655.1). Lineage (NCBI taxonomy): Bacteria > Bacillati > Actinomycetota > Actinomycetes > Mycobacteriales > Nocardiaceae > Nocardia > Nocardia sp. JMUB6875. The sequence continues at coordinate 3,329 of NZ_BAAFGR010000249.1, read as the reverse complement.
TTGGAAGATGATCTCGTAGATGAAGCTGGGATGCATGGCCAGCCCGCTCACACAGCCGGGACATCGCGGAGTGGTCGCGGGCGCGTGCACGCCCCACGGCAGACTCGTCGGCCGCCCCGGCGCCTCGGTGAGATGACATCCGATGCGCCCCACCGCCATTCCCAACGCCACCGCCGGCGCGAACAGATCCCCCGTGCGCTCCTTGTACCCGATGATCTTCTTGGCGACCAGCACCCCGACATACGCGCCCAGTAGCCCGCCGAGCACACTGCGCGCCCCGAACATCCAACTCTCGTACGGGTCCAGAGTCTCGGTGATGCTCGACAACCGCATCCCGACAGCCCCGCCGACGAGCGCCCCGGTCACCGCGATCAGCGATTGTTCGGCCGGCGCATTCCGACGCCGACATTCCAGGAAGAACACCACCGCCGCCACCGTGACCCCGAGCCCGACGAAGAACCCGTGCGTCGGGACCCCGAAGACCAACTCTGGCAGCATGTCCGCGAGCCTAACCAGCCCACCTCACGATCGCCTTGCGACCCGCAGACGCCCGTGCTCGATGAAGTCGTCGGGCAGCGACTCGCGTAGTTCACTACTCATGACCGAGGACGCCCGCGAGCGCAGACTTGGGATGGTTGGGGTGGATCACAGGCGCTGCGAGATGCTCGTCTGTCGGGGGCTGGATTGAACCGGGGCGGACGCCGACGCACCTCAACTCGGGGCGCGGCACTCGCGCCCGAACAATCTCCCGAATGGAGCGTCATGGCAAGCACACTCAACCAACGGCTCACGCCCGCAACAGAGGACCGCGTCCTGCGATCGTCCGCGGTACGTACACAGACAACCGGCGCCGACTCGTTCATCGCCAATCCGCCACAGATCGACAATGGCGACGAGGCCAGGTATGCCGACAAGTCCGGCACCTACACCAAAGGTGTGCTGCAGGAGGGCATCGGCCTGGTCGACCTGGCCGCCTATGACTCGTTCATACGGGCCTTGAGCAGCGGCAATCCCTCGGACTTCGAAAAGATTGTGCTGGGCGGGCCGCGCACGCTGAATGGTCCGCAGGGCGGGTTGAGCTTTTCTCTGTCCAGCGCGGACGTGAGCCAATTCGCGGTGCCGCCGGCGCCGGCGCTGGCGAGCGAGGCGTACGCGACCGAACTCGTCGAGCTCTACTGGGCATCACTGCTGCGCGATGTCGCCGTCACCGATTACAAGTCCAATCCGACGGCGATGAAGGCCGCGGCCGAGTTGTCGTCCATGCGGGCCTATGCCGGACCGCGTGACTCGAGCGGCGCGGTGACCCCGGAATTACTGTTCCGGGGTACTTTCGCCGGGGAATCGGTGGGACCCTACCTGTCGCAATTCCTCGTGCAGCCGACCGCGCTGGGACCATTGCCCATCACCCAGCGATACGTGACGAACAAGGCCGGCCAGGACTTCGCGCTGTCGCCCGCCGAGTACCAGCAGGTGCAGAACGGTCAGCCGACGGGTAAAAGCCTCACTCCGCTCGCGCAGCCGCTGTATCTGCACGACGGGCGCGGACTGGCCGCATACACCCACGACGATGTGCTCTATCAGGCGTACTTCCTGGCCTACCTGGTGTTGAACACCATCAACAACGGTGGACCCGCACCGCTGAACCCGGGCAATCCCTACCGAGGTTCCAAGAGCCAGAACGGCTTCGCGTCATTCGGCCAGCCGGATATCGCGGCTACCCTCGCCACCGTCGCCGATCTGGCGTTGAAGGCCGTCTGGTATCAGAAGTGGTGGGTGCATCTGCGGCACCGTCCCGAATCGGGTGGCGCGATTGTTCACCTGCTCCGCACCGGCCAGGGCGGCTCGATCCAGGGCCATGTCAGCGACACCGTGGTCGATTCGCAGGCGGTCGCCGCCAGCTTCGCGGCGAACAACAGTTACCTGCTCTCGCAGGCGTTTCCGGAAGGATCGCCGACCCATCCCGCCTATCCGACCGGGCACGGCGCGGTCGCCGGAGCCTGCATCACGGCGCTGAAGTTCTTCTTCGACGGAAGCTTCGTCCTGAAGAATCCGATCGTGGCGTCCTCCGACGGCAAATCCACCGGCAAGTACACCGCCCCCGCGGGCGAACCTCCGCTGACCGTCAACGGAGAGTTGCACAAACTCGCCGACAACATCAGCTTCGGTCACGGCATTCACGCCGGAATTCATTGGCGCAGCGATACATTGACATCGATTCAGCTCGGCGAGGCTGTCGCACTGAGTTATCTGCGAGACCGCGCCCACACCTACAACGAGCAGTTCAGTATTTCTCTCACAAAACTCGACGGTTCCACCGTAACCATAGCCAACCCGTAGCCTAGTTCGGGTTGATACCTATCAGCAGCCGCAGGCCATCCGGCCTGCGGCTGCGCTGTGTTGTGGTTCTAGCTGGGATCGAACCAGCGACCCCTCGCGTGTGAAGCGAGTGCTCTCCCGCTGAGCTATAGAACCGCGGGTGCCGCCGGGGCGGCTGGCCGGCTTGGGGTTTCCCACCGGGCCAGGCTAGAGAACTTTAGCGTGTTGACCCACTGGAACACCAAATCGGGCTGCGGCCTGGGGTTTCCGAACGGTCTAGAGCGATCCGGCTGGAAGATCAGGCGGAGACTATGCAGGCTGGGCCGAGCTTGGTGCCGGTGCCTGCGGTGGCGGTGATGGTGAAGGGTTGGTCGGAGCCGAATTCTTGGGCGGTGATGGTGTGGAGGCCTTTCCAGGCCGGGTACCAGGTGGTGGAGCCCTTGCCGGTGGCGTCGGTGACTATGCCGAGGGGGCTGAAGTTGGTCCAGTAGCCGGCTGGGGGGTTGTTGTCGGTGTTTTGGTCGAACAGGGAGATTGAGGTGTTGGGCTTGGCGGTTACGGAGATCGTGTAGGTGCAGCCGACGCCGTAGGAGGTGGAGCTGCCGAAACTCAGGCCGGGAGAGATGTCGAGGCTGGTGATGGTTGCGGCGGCGTTGGGGGCGGCCACCGCTACGGCGGCGGCCAGCGCGCCCAGGGCGGCGGTTGGGCCGAGGACTCTGCGAAGTGCGGAATTCATGGATTTCCCCTTCTCTCATGATCTTTCACTCGATGGTGAGATCTTGATCCACTCGGCGGACAGTACGCCGCGGGGGCGGGGAGCGGTCACAAGGGGTTGGCGAGCCAGGTGGTGACGCGGTCGCAGATCCAGGTCGGATCGTCAAGGGGGAGGTCGTGGCCTGCGCTGTCGTGTAGGAGCAGCGGGAGGTCGAGGGTCTCGGCGATGCGTTCGGAGCAGTGGTGGGAGACGAGGCGGTCGCCTCGGGAGGCGAGCATGAGGACGGGGATCGGGGGGC
>NZ_BAAFGR010000248.1:0-8002 GCF_041154655.1 Nocardia sp. JMUB6875 | reverse complement strand
GGCGGGGGTGGGGTCGGGCCGAATCGGCTTGGGGGTGTGGAACATTGCCAGTTCGATCTTGCCGTGGCCGTCGGGGGTGCGGAGCATGGCGACCTCCTGGCGGACGTCGTCGAGGGCGATGATGCGTTCCACCCAGGCCCCCTCGGCGGGGCTGCGGCCTTCCAATTCCATGCCCAGTTCGACGAGGAAGGGGATGACCGCGTCGAGGTCCTCGACCACGATGAGGACGTTGTCCATTCGCTGAATCGCCATGACTGCCCTACTCCTGCTTCGGCGGATAGCTGAAAGTGACTGTGCGGGTGCCGGGATCGGCCGTATCCAAGCGGACGCGGACGTGCTTGCCCTCGGGTGGACCACCGGTGCATTTGGCCAGGACCGGCGGGGTGTCGATGAAGATCTCGGCGGGGCGGGTGCCGTTGGCCTCGCGCAGCACCACCGCGTCGAAGTCGGTGCCAACGCGCGGGGACAGGATGGTGGCCTCGGTCAGATCCACGCAGGCCCGCTCCACCTTGCCCGCGAGGGCGTCGGTGCGGCGCATGGTGTCGACCACGGGGGCGAGGCCGTCGCGAACCCATTGCGGGACTTCGGTGTTCGCGCAGTAGGACAGGCAGATCTCGGTGGCGTAGCGGTCGGCCAGGCGGCGCAGGGGTGCGGTGACGTGGGCGTAAGGCGCACCGATCGCGCTGTGCTGCAAGGTGTCCGGGGCCTGGCCGTCGAGGATGGTGTAGGAGGCCCCGCGTAGCAGTCCGGTGGCCTCGGACATGAGAACCAGCGCGGCGGGCGTATTGCAGTCCAGCGCCGCGAGCATGCGGCCCGTGGACTCGTCGGCTGGCCAGGCCACGCCGACCGCGGTGGCGGTGCGCCGCATGGACTCGATGGCCGCGGGCGCAGGCGGCGGCATGGTGCGCAGCAAACCGATGTTCTCGCCGCCGCGCGCGTGGTTGCCGGAGCCGTTCGAGTTATTGCCATCGAGCATGATTCGGGCCGCGCACATGCCGGTCAGCAGGGAGACCTGTTCGTTCCAATCGTCGGCTTCGGTGCGCGGTTCGATGGCCAATTGCCAATGATCGATACCGGTTTGCTCGTCGTCACGGATAACCGTCTGCGCGGGCAGGCGCAGGGTGATCGCGCCGCGCCGAATTCCGGCCTCGATGCGCAGGCGGCCGAATTCGGGCAGCGCCGCGATGGAGGGGTGCAGGCGGCCGGCGTCGGCGTCGGCCTGCACGCCGGAGTAGTCGAGGCGGGCGCGCGAGCGGACCAGGGCGCGGGTTACCGAATAGCGCTGCGGGACCGCGTGCGCATCGCATTCGATGGTCCACAGCGCGGCGGGGCGATCCACGTCGGGCAGCAGGCTGGCGCGGTCCTCGGACAGCACCGGCGGGTGCAGCGGGACGGTGCCGTCCGGAAAGTAGAAGGTCTGGCCGCGGGCCAGGGATTCGCGGGCCAGCGCGCTGTCGGGGACGACCAGGGCGGCCACATCGGCGATGGCGTAGTAGAGGAGGAATCCGCTCTCGGTGCGCGTCAGGCACAATGCCTGATCCAGATCCATGGCGCCCGGGGGATCAATGGTGACCAGCGGAATCTCACGCCGGTCGACTCGGGTACCCGCGAACGCGTCCGCCGCGTCGCGGGCTTCCGAGACGGCCTCGGAGGGATAGTCCGAGGCCAATCCGAATTCGGTTCGGACAGCGCCGAAGTCCACCGGCGCTGAGACGATCCGCTGATGCAGTTCCACTGCGAAAGGCTAGCCCTACTGGAGGGCCAGCATGGTTCCGTTCAGCTCGTTGAACGGACCGTACACGGTGAACACCACCCGGCCGTCCGGATACTGCGACGACAACGCCGCCGCCGAATCCAGCGCTTCACCGAAGGAAGCGGCCGAGGGGTGCGGCAGGCCCGCGATGACCTGCCCGAAGTGGTTCTGAGCGACCCACGCGGTATCCGCCGGGGTGAGATCGACCTGCACCCCACCCGGCAGCGGGGTCACCGCGACCGCGGAGGCGGACCCGGAACCCAGCACAACCGAAACGGAAGCGGCAGCGGCAAGAAGCGCACCCACTGCCAGTTTGCGAGCAATTCGCATTTAGACGAGACCTGCTTTCCGACGTTTGTTGAGCCCTTCGCCCGTTGCGGACCGCAACGGAACTTTCCAACGCGCAACACTTTATGACGTCGATCACGTTCGGTGCCAGTTCAGAGCAGATAACCCGCTCGACACGCCGAGCCGCGCCGATACACGCAAGGTGGCGCGCCGCAATTCTCATCCAACCGCGGGGTCTTCGCACGGAAACGGACGAGCGGTGTCGGTCACCCCGCTCGTCCGCCCGGCCTCGATCTACTCGCCGCGCAGCCCGCCCGGGAACTTGGCGCTGAAGAACTTGAATCCGTACGCGATCCCGAACAGAACCACGACGGCCGCCGGCTGAATCAGTCCCGCCATGTCTTTCTTCCTCATCTTCATCCGCCGGTCGCGCCCGGGCCCGGTGCCCGCGCCGCGCCGACTCCTAGCCCGCGCCGAGCTCTCCCGACGCGTTCGTCTTCCGTTGCGCCCCTTGTGTCCCGGCCAGGCCGGGGCGGTCGGGCGCGGTGAGCGTGTCGCGCTTGCCGGGGTCCGGCAGCGCCTGCTCGCCGCCGCGCCGCTCCAGTTCGGCGATCGCCTCCTGGATGGCGGGCTGGGCCAGAGTGGCCATGAGTTCGTGGACGGCCTTCGGGTCGAGGGTGGCGGGCTGATCCGGCATAGCGGGCTGCCCGGTCGACGCGGCCTGTTCGGAAGTCTCACCGGAATCCGCGGCCTGCCCGGACACGGACTGGTTGCCGCTGCGTTCCAGGAACCGGAGCAACTCCACCGGGAACGGCAGCACCAGCGTCGAATTCTTCTCCGCCGCAACCTGAACCACGGTCTCGAGGAAGCGCAGTTGCAGCGCCGCCGGGGCCTGGGACATGTTCGCCGCCGCCTCGGCCAGTTTCGCCGACGCCTGCAGTTCGCCCTCGGCGGAGATGACGCGCGCCCGCCGTTCCCGCTCGGCCTCGGCCTGGCGAGACATGGAGCGCTTCAACGCATCCGGCAGCGCCACATCCTTGATCTCCACGCGATCGATGTGCACGCCCCAGTTCAGCGCCGGGCTGTCGATCATCAATTCGAGGCCCTTGTTGAGCTGCTCGCGATTGGACAGCAGATCATCGAGCTCGCTCTTACCGATGATGGACCGCAACGAAGTCTGCGCCACCTGCGCCACCGCGAACAGATAATCCTGCACCTCGATGATGGCCCGCACCGGGTCGATCACCCGGAAGTACACAACGGCATCCACCCGAACGGTGACGTTGTCCCGCGTGATCCCCTCCTGCGCCGGCACCGGCATGGTGACCACCCGCATCGACACCTTCTGCATCTTGTCCACCGCCGGGATCAGCACCCGCATCCCCGGCTCCCGCACCGCCCGCACTCTCCCGAGCCGCAAAACCACCCCGCGCTCGTATTGGGCGACAACCCGAACCCCCGAGGCCAACGCCACTCCGCCGATCACGACAATCGCCGCCAGCCAGGCAATCAACAGATACAGAACATCCATTGTTCACTCCGCGAAAGTATTTCCGCGCCACCGGAAATCCGATGGTGTAGCTCCATCATGCACCCGAAAGATCGCCCCTGCGACGAGATAACAACCCCGCAACATCGGTACACGCGACATGCCACGTCGCAGGGGTTCGGGGTTTCAGGGGCTTGCCCCTGAGGGTTTCGAGAGTTACTGGGCGGACGAGTCGGTCTGTAAGCCGGATCCTGTCCCGGTGGCGAACCACCGGTGGCGACCATCCATCTGGACACACCGTTGCCGGGTGCCTCGAGCGGTCCACCCGCAGGCTCGGGCGAGCAGCCCTCGGACACCTGCGCAGTCGCACTCTCGCGAGTCCGACCTTCGACCTTGCTCCGGGCGGGGTTTACCTAGCCGCACCGGTCACCCGGCGCGCTGGTGCGCTCTTACCGCACCGTTTCACCCTTACCGGCGGTGCACTTCTCGCGAAGTGCGGCCCACCGGCGGTTTGTTTTCTGTGGCACTGTCCCGCGGGTCACCCCGGGTTGCCGTTAACAACCGCCCTGCTCTGTGGAGTCCGGACTTTCCTCGGCGACGGGCTGCGGCACATGCGTGCCCCGTTCCCTTCGCCGCGGCCGCCCGACCGACTCGTCCGCGGCCACCAGGGTACGGTAATGGGCCATGGAGCGTGTCGAGGTGGGGTTCCCTTCGGGTGGCGAGCAGTGTGCCGCATGGCTGTATCTCCCGGATGGACCGCCCAAGCCGCGCCCGCTGGTGGTCATGGGTCACGGGCTGGGGGCGGACCGGGAAATGGGATTGGACCGCTATGCCCGGCGGTTCGCGTCGGCCGGAATGGCGGCGCTGGCCTTCGATTACCGGCATTTCGGGGCCAGCGGCGGTGAGCCGCGGCAGGTGATCAATATCGCCAAGCAGCGCGAGGACTGGCATTCCGCGATCGCGTTCGCGCGCACCATTCGCGGGATCGATGCCACGCGGATCGCGTTGTGGGGCAGCTCCTTCGGCGGCGGGCATGTGCTGGCGGTCGCACCCGACGACCATTACATCGCGGCCGTGGTGGCGCAGTGCCCGTTCACCAGCGGCCGCGCCTCGGCCCTGGCGAAGGGTCCGCTGAGCCTGGTTAAGACCGGCACCATCGCGGTCACCGACCAGCTGCTGGGCCCGATCATCCGCCGTCCGATCAATGCCCGGCTGGCCGGTAAGAAGCATTCCGCCGCCCTCATGAGCGCCGCCGACGTCCCCGCCGGATTCGGGCGGCTGGCCGAGGAGAGCACCCAGTACCGGCCGAAGGTGGCCGCGCGCATCGGCCTGTCGACGCTGTTCGACAACCCGGTCCGGCACGTCAAGGACATCAAAGCCCCTGTGCTGTACGCGGTCTGCGACAACGACACGGTGGCCCCGGCGGGCCCGACTTTGAAGGCCGCCGAGCGCACCAAGCACGCCACGGTGAAGCGCTACCCCATCGGGCACTTCGACATCTACTTCGACGACTGGTTCGAGAAGGCCGTCTACGACCAGACCGAATTCCTGACGGCGACGCTGCGCCCGTAATCCCGGACGCGGACAAGGGGTTCAGAGGTACGAGGTGTCGTTCACCAGGCGGACCGAGGAGCCCCCGTCCGGGTAGAACTCCGCGATGGACAGCGCGGCCAGATCCAGGTGCAGCCGGTACAGCAGCGACGGGCCCACGCCGAGCGCCAGCTGGAGCATCGTCTTGATCGGCGTGACATGGCTGACCACAAGCACATTCGCGCCCGGATACAGCGCGACCAGATCCCGGCGCACGGCCTCGACGCGCTCGCGCACCTGATCGAAGCTCTCGCCTCCGGGCGCGGGCACCGAAGGATCGCCCAGCCAGCGCGCGTGCAGTTCCGGATCCTGCTCGCGGGCCTCCAGGAAGGTCATCCCTTCCCACGCACCGAAATCCGTCTCGATCAGCCCGTCGAGCACCCGCACCGGCAACCCCAGCGCCTTGCCCGCCGCCTCGGCGGTCTCCTTAGCCCGGCCCAGCGGCGAACACACGATGGCCTGGATACCGCCCTTGGCCGCAAGCATTTTCGCGGCCTTCGCGGCCTGCTCACGCCCGAGTTCGGTCAGCGCCGGATTGCCCCGCCCCGAATAACGGCGCTGCACAGAAAGTTCCGTCTGCCCGTGGCGTAGCAGCAGCAACCGGGTCGGCCGCCCCACGGCCCCCGTCCACCCCGGCGCAGCCGAAACGGTCTCGGCCGCAGCGGCTTCGGTCGGTTCGACGTCCTCGGCAGAATCCGACGGGTCCTCGGCCAGCCTGTCGCCGGAATCGGCCGACTCCTCGGTGATCCGGATCAGCTCCGCCTCCATCGCCGCCAGCTCCGGTGCCAGCACATCGCGCACGTCGAGCGGGGCGCTCTCTCCCCCGGTAGACCCGGCCGTTCCATCGCCGGACCCGGTCAGCTCGCGCTCCGCCGATGCGGTCTCCGCCGCGAGCGCGTCGCGCACCTCGGCCACCGTGCCCGCGTCGTCCATGGCCTCGTTGGCGAGCTTGTCCGCGTGCTTGTTCTCCTTGCGCGGAATCCAGGTGAAGCTCACCCGATCGAACCCGGCGACCAGCCGCCGTGCCCGGTCGGCCAGCGGAATCATGCTCTCGTGCTTGACCTTCCACCGCCCGGACATCTGCTCCACCACCAGCTTGGAGTCCATCCGCACCGCGACCTCGCGCGCCCCGAGCTCGGCCGCCGCCTCCAGCCCCGCGATCAATCCGCGGTACTCGGCGACATTGTTGGTGGTGATCCCGAGATACTCACGCCGCTCCGCCAGCACCCGCACATGGTCGGCGTCGTACACCACCGCACCGTATCCGGCCGGCCCCGGATTGCCCCGGGAGCCACCGTCAGCCTCGACGATCACCATGTCCACCAACGCTGTTCACCTTCCGTAATCATCCGGAACGCCGCTCCTGGCCCAGCCGTCGCCGCGGCATGGCCGACCGCCAGCCCTATCGTGCACCACGGCCGCCCGGCCGCCGTATCGGCCCGCCGCGTCGGTCCTTATGGACCTGCAGGGTCCGCTCTACTCGCCCGACCTGCGGATCAGAGCCCGGAGTGCTTGGTGCGCACCAGGATCGCGCTGCATTCGGGGCAGCGGACGACCACGTCGGGGGCGGTCTGGGTGATGCGGGAGATCTCGCCGCGGTCCAGTTCGATGCGGCAGGCGCCGCAGCGGCGGGCCTGCAGCAGCGCCGCGCCGACGCCGTACTGGGTGCGCTGCTTGTCGTAGGCGGCGAGCAGCTCGGCGGGGAAGGCGTTGGAGAGGGCGGCGCGGTCGGATTCGCAGCGCTGCTGGGCGACGGCCAGATCGGCCATGGCCTCGTCGCGGCGGCGTTCGGCGTCGACCAGGTCGGCCTCGGCCTTGTCCAGGTTGGCGCCGGCGTGCGCGTGGTCGGCGGCGGCGGCCTCGCGGCGCTCCATCACCTCGAGCAGATCGTCCTCGAGCACCTTGCGGCGGCGTTCCAGGCTGCCCAGCTCGTGCTGCAGTTCGGAGAGCTGCTTGGCGCCGACCGAACCGGCGGTGAGCATGCCGCGGTCGCGTTCCTCACGCTTGCGGACGGCCTCGATCTCGGATTCCAGCTTGCGGATGTCGCGGTCCAGATCGTCCATCTGGATCTCGACCTTCACCGCCGCGTCCTTGCGCGCGGTGCGCTCGCCCTCCAGCCGCGCCACCTCCTGCTGCTCGGGCAGCACCTTGCGGCGATGCTCGATCCGCGTCAGCTCGGCGTCGACGGCGGCGAGGTCGAGCAGCTTGGCCTGGATCGATGGTTCGGCATTCAACGCGAGGGTCTCCTGGACGCTATGGACGGTTCAAACTCTCGAGACTCGTCAGGGCAAGCCCTGGAACCCCTAGTGGCAGGGAGAGCACTCAAGACTCCCACCGTACCCGCATCGGCGGGCGCAATTTGCCAACGCGGCGTCGAGCTGGGCATTCGCTCGCGATGGTCAGTGGCAGTCGGCCGCGCCGAGGGTCCAGGGGTCGGTTCGCAGGGTGGAGACGCGGGTTTCGAGGCCGGGGAGTGCGGTGCGGACCACAGTGTCGGCCTGGCCACACCAGGGGAACTCGGTGGCCCAGTGGGCGGCGTCGATGAGGGCCGGGCCACCCGCGCGGAGGTGTTCGTCGGCGGGGTGGTGGCGCAGGTCGGAGGTGACGTAGGCGTCGACGCCGAGGCGGGAGACCTTGCCCAGGAAGGAATCTCCGGCGCCGCCGCAGACCGCGACGGTGCGGATGAGGCGGTCCGGATCGCCCGCGGCGCGGACGCCCCAGGTGGTGGTGGGGAGGGCGGCGCGGACGCGGGCGGTGAACTCGCGCAAGGTTTCCGGGGCCGGGAGCTCGCCGATGCGGCCGATGCCCAGGGATGAGGGCAGGGTCGCGCGTTCGGTGACGTGGTAGGCGGGTTCCTCGTAGGGGTGGGCGGCGCGCAGGGC
>NZ_BAAFGR010000247.1:0-8190 GCF_041154655.1 Nocardia sp. JMUB6875 | reverse complement strand
ACCCAGAACCTGGCAGCTCTCCACCGCCGAACGCCTGGCCCTGGTCGTCCTCGCCCAGCGCTACCTCTTACAGGAGCCCTACCCCCAGCCCATCGCCTGGCGCCAGGCCGCGATCCACCTCGACGACCGCCAGCCCGACGCAGGCTGGACCCCCAAACGCGTCGAGCACCTGGTAGAACGCGTCCGCGCCCGCCTCTCAGCCGACGGCGTCCCCGGCCTCACCCGCGAAGAAGTAGGCGAACCAGTCGGAAACATGCTGAACCACAACCTGATCCGCGCCCTCATGGAATCCACCACCCTGGTCCCACCCGACCTACGCCTCCTCGACCACCGAATCCCCGCCGTGGACTCGACCACGAACTTCGGCGACCACTGAGCCCGTCGCTCCGACTCGGCTCGAAAGCTGTTGTGTCATATAAATACAGGCAGCGCAGACGCCAGCCGCACGAAGAAGGGCTGGCCCCGCGATCACCGGGCCAGCCCTCCATCTTGGTGCCGAGTGTGGGACTCGAACCCACACGTCCTTCCGGACAACGGTTTTTGAGACCGTCGCGTCTGCCAGTTCCGCCAACCCGGCGCACCGGGGGGAAATGATAGCGGGTTTGTGGGGGAAGGTACTAATCGGCGGGGTTGGGGGATGACATCGTTGTGATACTGGTCGGTTTGCGCTGGGTACGTGGGTTGTGGGGGCGGGGCGACGGTACTCTTTGGGGTACTCGGTGCGTGCCGACCCGCGAAGGGTGGCGCGGGACGAGGTGGCATCGGGTAATCGGTATTCGGAAGCGACAGGGGTTCATCTATGGGAACGACAGCAGGGGGCGGTTCGAAGAAGGATGCCGCGGCGTCCGCCCCCAAGCGGGTGGTGGTTGCCGAGGACGAGGCGCTCATCCGGATGGACCTGGTGGAGATGCTCTCGGAAGAGGGTTATCAGGTGGTGGGTGAGGCGGGTGACGGCCAGCAGGCCGTGGACCTCGCCGAGGAGATGCGGCCGGATCTGGTGATCATGGACGTGAAGATGCCGCGCCGGGACGGGATCGACGCCGCGGCCGAGATCGCCTCGAAACGTCTTGCGCCGGTGGTCATTCTGACGGCCTTCAGCCAGCGCGATCTGGTGGAACGGGCACGCGACGCGGGGGCGATGGCGTACCTGGTGAAGCCGTTCACCAAGTCGGATCTGGTGCCGGCCATCGAGTTGGCCGCATCGCGATTCCATGAGATCGCGGCGCTCGAGAGCGAGGTCGCGAACCTGACCGACCGCCTCGAGACCCGCAAGCTGGTGGAGCGCGCCAAGGGTGTGCTCATGCAGACGCAGGGTCTATCGGAGCCGCAGGCGTTCAAGTGGATTCAGCGCACGGCCATGGACCGTCGCACTACGATGAAGGCCGTCGCCGAGGTGGTGCTGGAGAACCTGGCGCCGAAGTAAGGCGCATTTGCTAGGTCATAGCCCTGTTGTTGCCCAAAATCAACTGTAAAAATTTACAGTGCGGTAACAACGGGGCTTTTTCTCTTGTTGCGATGTCACATAGATGATTCGAATGTGATGCGGAGCTAACGTGGCAGGGCTATGTTCTGGTCGGGCCGATCGATGGGGCGGCCCTCCCCGGTGACCCCGGGGAGCACAGAACATGAGGTGAATCGTGCTTGGTTCAATGACGCGCACGTCTTCGCTGCGGCGTAGTCGCACGGCGCGAGCGGTGGTCATCGGCGCGGCGGCCGTGCTCGCGCTGGCGTCGGCGGGTTGTAGCAGCAAATCGACGGACAATTCCGGTGGGGGCGGGTCGAATCTGACCATTCAGCCCCTGGTGCAGGTGGACGCGCAGGGCAAGGAAGTCCCGGCCAAGGACACCAGCGCGGCCGCCGACCCCGCGGGTGACGGCAAGGGCAAGTGCGCGCCCACGACCATCGCGATGGCGGGCCCGCTGACCGGTGACAACGCCAATCTCGGCCTGAACATCATCCGCGGTGTGAAACTGGCGCTGGATCAGCACAACAAGGCCAACCCGGGCTGCCAGGTCACGGTCAAGGAATTCGACACCGAGGGCGACCCGCAGAAGGCCACCCAGGTCATCCCGACCATCGTCAGCGATCCGTCGATCGTGGCGCTGATCGGTCCGACCTTCTCCGGTGAGACCAAGGCGACCGGCGCCATCCTGAACCAGGCGAACCTGCTGTCGCTGACCCCGTCCGCCACCAACGTCACCCTGACGACCAATGGCTGGGGCAACTTCTTCCGCGGTCTGGGCAATGACGGCATCCAGGGTCCGGCCGTGGCCGGCTACCTCAAGGGCACCGGCAAGTTCAAGAAGATCTGCGTCATCCAGGACGACTCGGATTACGGCACCGGCCTGGCCAAGACGGTCACCGAGGGCCTCGGCTCGATCGCCGACCCGAGCTGCGCGGCCAGCGTGAAGGCCAAGCAGAAGGACTTCTCCGCCACCGTCTCCAAGATGGCCTCGGCCAAGCCGGACGGCATCTTCTACGCCGGCTACTACGCCGAGGCCGCCCCGCTGGCCAGCCAGCTGCGCGACGGCGGCGTGACCGCCACCTTCATCTCCGATGACGGCACCAAGGACGTCGAGTTCACCAAGCAGGCCGGTAGCAAGTCCAAGGACGCCCTGCTCTCCTGCCCGTGTGGTCCGGCCGGTGACAAGTTCACCGCCGCCTACAAGGCGTTCAACAACTACGAGCCGGGCACCTATTCGACCGAGGGCTACGACCTCACCACGATCGTGATCAAGGGCATCGAGTCCGGCAAGACCACCCGCCCCGACCTGGTCGACTTCGTGAAGAACTACGACGGTCAGGGTCTGGCCCGCGAGTACAAGTGGGGTCCGACCGGTGAATTGGCGAACGCCCTGATCTGGATGTACCAGGTCAAGTAAGCGCTCCCCCTTTTCATTCGGAACAGCGTGTGCCGAATTCGTTTTCGGCACACGCTGTTTTCCACGGACGGCGAAAGTAACGAATGTCTGCACCCGCTCTGGCTGATGTGACTCTCCTGGCGAGCTCGTCCATCAAATTCGACCTCTCCGGGGTCGCCGATCAATTCTGGCGGCTCACCGTGGAGGGACTCACCTACGGCTCGATCTACGCGCTCGTCGCGGTCGGTTACACACTGGTCTACGGCGTGCTGCGCCTGATCAATTTCGCCCATTCGGAAGTATTCATGCTGGGTACTTTCGGCCAGCTGGTCGGGCTGATGGTCTTCGGATTCGCGGCCAGCGGCGACACCTACTCCCAGGGCGCCGGGCCGACCATCATCTATCTGATCGCGGCCATGATCTTCGGCATGCTCGTGTCCGGCGCGGCCGCCGTGGCACTCGAGCGGGCCGCGTACCGCCCGCTGCGCAAACGCGGCGCCAAACCCCTGATCTTCCTGATCACCGCGATCGGAATGTCGTTCGTGCTGCAGGAATTCGTGCACTACATCCTGCCCAAGCTGACCGGCAACAAGCTCGGCGGCACCAACGCCCAGCAACCGATCCAGCTGGTGACGCCCACCGAGCAGTTCAGCTTCTTCGGCGCGTCGGTCACCAATATCGCGCTGGTCATCGTGGGCGCGGCGATCGCGCTGGCGCTCACCACCGAATTGCTCATCAACAACACGAAATTCGGCCGCAGCATCCGCGCGGTGGCCCAGGATCCGGACACCGCCACCCTGATGGGCGTGTCCCGGGAACGGGTCATCATGCTGACCTTCCTGATCGGCGGCGTGCTGGCCGGCGCGGCCGCGCTGCTGTACACGCTGAAGATTCCCAACGGCATCATCTACAACGGCGGCTTCATCCTGGGCATCAAGGCCTTCAGCGCCGCGGTGCTGGGCGGTATCGGCAACCTGCGCGGCGCGTTGCTGGGCGGTCTGCTGCTGGGTCTGGCCGAGGACTACGGCCAGGTGCTGTTCGGTGACCAGTGGCGCGACGTGGTCGCGTTCGTGGTGCTGGTCGCGGTGCTCATGGTCCGGCCCACCGGCATCCTCGGTGAGAGCTTGGGGAGGGCGCGCGCATGACCCACGCGAAAGCGGCTCCCGCGCCGCAGAATTCACCCGCCGGACGCAAGGATTCACCCGCCGGTCGCGGTGTCGGCGACGCCATCCGCAACTGGTGGGGCGGGCTGACCCGGCCGGGACAGTGGGCCGTCGGCGTGCCGATCGTCCTGGTGCTGGCGGTGCTGCCGCTGTTCAAGGTGCCGGTGCTGGACACCCCCGGCACCAGTTTCGGCGGTGTGATGGCGCAGTTCGCCATGTACGCGCTCATCGCCATCGGCCTGAATGTCGTTGTCGGACAGGCGGGTCTGCTCGACCTGGGGTATGTCGGCTTCTACGCGGTCGGCGCGTACTCGGTCGGCCTGCTGACCAGTCCGAACAGCCCGTGGAATCAAACTAACGGCGGCTGGCTCGATCCCAAGTGGGCGTGGCTGGCCTGCGTGCCGATCGCGATCCTGGCGACGGCCATCTCCGGTCTGATCCTGGGCACCCCGACGCTGCGGCTGCGCGGCGACTACCTCGCCATCGTGACCCTCGGTTTCGGTGAGATCGTGCGCCTGCTGGCCGACAACCTGCCCGAAATCACCAACGGCAGCCTCGGCCTGTCGCGGATCCAGTATCCGCACCTCGGCGAGTCCGACACCCACCCCGGCGGGTTCTTCTCCTCCGGCAACCTCGGCGACCAGCACACCTGGAATCCGTTGGACCGGGCCAACTCCGGCACCTGGTGGTACTGGTTGGGCATCATCCTGGTGGTCGTCGTGCTCATGTTCGTCGGCAACCTCGAGCGCAGCCGGGTCGGCCGTGCCTGGGTGGCCATCCGCGAGGACGAGGACGCCGCCGAGATCATGGGCGTGCCCACCTTCAAGTTCAAGCTGTGGGCGTTCATGATCGGCGCGGCCATCGGCGGCCTGTCGGGCGCGCTGTACGCCGGTCAGGTGCAGTACGTGAATCCGCAGGGCTTCAACGTCATCAACTCGATGCTGTTCCTGTGCGCGGTGGTGCTGGGCGGTCAGGGCAACAAGCTCGGCGTGATCGTCGGCGCGTTCCTGATCGTGTACCTGCCCAACCGGTTCATGGGCGTCAATGTCGGCGGGCAGTCGCTCGGCGACTACAAGTACTTGTTCTTCGGACTCACCCTGGTGGTGGTGATGATCTTCCGTCCGCAGGGTCTGTTCCCGGCGCGGCAGAAGTTGCTCGCCTACGGGCGGCAGGTGTATCGGGCGGTGCGCAAGCCGGTGGCGGCGCAGGCGACGGGAGCGGGACAGTGACGGGGCCGGGCGACGCGCTCTTCGACAACGAGGACATCGCGGCCGGGTATGTCGCGCCGCCCGAGGTCGAGCCGAGCCCGGGCATGCTCGACGTGACCGAAGTCCTTCCGGTGCTGTCGGATTCGGATATGGTCGCGGAAATCGCCGCGCCGCACCGCGAGATCGAGGTCCCGGTCGGCGCGCCGCTGCTGCGCACCGACGGGCTGACGGTGAAGTTCGGCGGCCTCACCGCGCTGGACAATGTCAGCTTCGAGATCCGCCGCGGCGAGATCCTCGGACTGATCGGACCCAATGGCGCGGGCAAGACGACCTGCTTCAACGCCATCTCCGGTGTGTACCGGCCCTCGGGCGGGACGGTGTACTTCGACGGCAAGCCGCTGACGAAGACCAAGCGCAACGAGATCACCCGCCTCGGTATCGCCCGCACGTTCCAGAACATCCGGCTCTTCAGCGAGATGACGGCGCTGGAGAACGTGGTCGTCGGCGCGGACGCCCGGCACAAGACCTCGGTCCCGGGCGCGGTCTTCCGCACGCCCCGGCACCGCGCCGAGGAGCACGAATCGCTCGAAAGGGCCATGGCCCTGCTGGAATTCGTCGGTATCGCGCCGCACGCGGTCGAGAAGGCGCGCAACCTCTCCTACGGTGACCAGCGTCGCCTGGAGATCGCGCGCGCGTTGGCGACCGAGCCGAAACTGCTGTGCCTCGACGAGCCCGCGGCCGGATTCAACCCGAGCGAGAAGTCCGCGCTCATGGATCTGATCCGCAAGATCCGCGACGACGGCTACACGGTGCTGCTCATCGAGCACGATATGCGCCTGGTCATGGGCGTGACCGACCGCATCGTGGTGCTCGAATTCGGCCGCAAGATCGCCGATGGGCTGCCGGAGCAGATCCGCCAGGATCCCGCGGTGATCAACGCCTACCTGGGTGTGCCCGACGAGGGCGACGCCGAGACCGCCGAGGAAGCGGCCGAGGCGGAAAGCGTTGCCGCCGAGCCGGTCCCGGACCTCGCCAAACAGCTCCCCGGCAGCGAGGCGCCCGCGGCCGATGACGCGCTGCTCACCGTCGAGGACATGGTGGTCAACTACGGCAGAATCCAAGCCCTGCACGGCATCTCGCTGAAGGTCGGGCAAGGCGAGCTGGTCACCCTACTGGGCGCCAACGGCGCGGGCAAGACCACCACCATGCGCGCCCTGTCCGGCCTGCTCCCGCTGACCGGCGGCCGCATCATGTTCCAGGGCCGCGACATCACCCGCATGAAGGCACACGAACGCGTCGTGGCGGGCCTCATCCAGGCTCCCGAGGGCCGCGGCGTCTTCCCCGGCATGACGGTCCAGGAAAACCTCGACATGGGCTGCCACGCCAGACCGTTCAAGGCGAAGGCCGAGTACGCCCAAACCCTCGACTGGGTCTACGAACTGTTCCCCCGCCTGCTGGAGCGGCGTCGCCAGGTCGGCGGCACCCTCTCCGGCGGTGAACAGCAGATGCTCGCCATCGGCCGCGCGCTGATGGCCCGCCCCCAGCTCCTCCTCCTGGACGAGCCGTCGATGGGCCTGGCCCCCATGGTGATTCAACAGATCTTCCGAATCATCGCCGACATCAACGCCCAGGGCACCACGGTCCTGCTGGTCGAACAGAACGCCCAGCAGGCCCTGACCCGAAGCGACCGCGCCTACATCCTCGAAACCGGCGAGGTCACCAAGACCGGAGGCGGCCGAGCCCTCCTCCACGACCCCGCCGTCAAGTCCGCCTACCTCGGCGTCGGCTGACACCTTCTGTTCCGATTCGGGCCGGGCGACATTGGTCGCCCGGCCCGAAGTTTTATAGCGGCTGGCGCGCAAGCGATTACGTGACGCATTCCACTCGCCGGGGTAGCCGGGGCGTGGCTAATCTGGCACGCGTGAGCGAAAATACTACAGCAAGTAGTACTGGTGGGCGGGTTTCGCGGCGCGCCCTGTTCGGTTCGGGTCTGGCCGCCGCCGGCGCGGCCGCGGCGGGTGTGGCCATCGGGCGCGGCACCGCCGCCGAGTCTCCGAAAACCGCCGGGGTGGTGGACTTTCACGGTGATCACCAAGCCGGTATCGCGACTCCTCAGCAGGCACACGCCATGTTCCTGTCGGCCGATGTGGCGCGTGCCGATCGCGGTGTGCTGCGCGAGCTGCTCAGCGTCTGGACCGAGACGGCGGCGGCCCTCACCACCGGCGCGGACGTTCCCGAGAACCCCTCCGACGCACCGGGATTCAGTGTGCGCACCGACTTCGCCACGGGTCTGAACCCGGCCCGGCTGACCATCACCTTCGGATTGGGCCCGGAGGTGTTCGACGACCGCTTCGGGCTGGCCGCGCGCCGCCCGAAGCAGCTGCGCACCCTGCCCGAATTCCCCGGGGACGCACTGCGATCCGCCTGGTGCGGCGGCGACATCATGGTGCAGATCTGCGCCGACGACACTCAGGTGGTCAGCCACGCCTTCCGCGCGCTGCGCGCTCGCATGCCCGGCCTGGGACGTATCCGCTGGACCCAGCACGGCTTCCTGAGCCGGCCCGCCGACGGCGGCACCTCCCGAAACATGTTCGGGCACAAGGACGGCACCGCCAACCCGAAACGCGGCACCGCGGCCTTCGACAAGACCATCTGGGTGGACGCCGCCGACGAGCCGGATTGGTTCCACCGCGGCACCTACCTGGTCTTCCGCAAGATCCGCATGAAGACCGCCGACTGGGACATGCTCGCCCTCGCCGAACAGAACAACATCATCGGCCGCCGCCGCGGCGACGGCGCGCCCCTGAGCGGCGACACCGAATTCGATCCGGTGGACCTGACCAAGCGCCTGCCCAACGGTGAACTCGCCATACCCGTCGGCGCCCACGTCCGCCTGGTCAACGGCATCCCCATGCTCCGCCGTGGCTACAACTACGACTACGGCACCCTGCTCTCCAC
>NZ_BAAFGR010000246.1:0-8237 GCF_041154655.1 Nocardia sp. JMUB6875 | reverse complement strand
CGCCCCCCAACGAGTCCAAGGCCCCGCCCTCGACTTCTGCCTCCGAGTAACCCAACGCAAACCCCTCCCCGAAACCATCCTCACCGCAACCGGCCCCGACGCCCAAACCTGGCTCGAAAACGCCCGAGTCTTCCTCTGAAAGGCCGGAGTCAACAGATGCCGATCCTGTCCGCCGCCGAGATCGCCACGGACCGTCTGCTACTGCGCAAGGCACGCGACACCGACCGCGAACGGCTCATCGAACTGCGCACGGACCCCGAGGTCGCGGCCCACATCGGCGGCCCGCACCCCCGCGAGGCCGTCGAACGCTACCTCGACTCGATCGGCGGCGCAGCCAACGTAACCACCATCCCCGGCACCTTCATCATCGCCGACAAGGCCACCGACAAACTGCTTGGAACCCTGGAACTCAAACGCCGCGCCGCCGACGAACCCGGCCACGTCACCGACGAGGGCGAGGAACTGGAACTCGGCTACCTGCTGCACCGAGACGCGTGGGGCGCAGGCGTGGCCCCCGAAGCCATCACCGCCGCCCTACGCGCCACCGCCGCCGAACTCCCAGACCAACCCGTCCTGATCGCCACCCAAACCGCGAACGAACGCTCCCTGAAACTGGCTGCCCGCCTGGGCTTCCGCCCGGTCAGCACCTTCGAGTGGTTCAACGCCGACCAAACCCTCTGCGTCGCCACCCTGCACGAGTTCAAACCCTGACGTCTCCCCGCAGTCCGAGCCTGAATCAAGATCAGGGAGCTCTCAGTGCTGGAATTTGTCCGGATCGCCGGTCTGAGAGCTCCCTGATCTTGGTGGGTTAGGTGGTGGTGGCGGCGAAGGTGGCGATGGCTGTGCCTACGGGGTCGGGGGTGCCGTTGTTTTGGGTTTCGGCGCCGGCGAGGGTGTCGATGTGGGTGTAGTTGGGGATTAGGACACGTTGGAAGTGGGGGGCTATCGGGATGATTGACGCCGCGAGATCCTGGGCGTCTAGGAAGTCCTTGACCACGCTGGCGGTGCCGTTGATGGTGATCATCGGTTTCTGCATGACTTCGGCGTTGTATTTGATGTTGGAGAGGGAGCCGGTGCGGCTGCCGGCTAGGGCCAGGAAGGTGTCGTAGAGGACTCGGGTGGGGAAGTACCACTCGGTGAATCCCAGGGGGCCGCTGACCATTCGGGAGAAGTCGGCGATGTCCACGACTTCCTTGGAGGGGTCGGTGTAGAAGGTGGTGGGGGTGTGGCGGTAGTCGTTCCAGGTGTAGAGGGTGGTGGGGTCGGTGGGGCCGACGCGCTTCTCGTGGCCGAGGGCGCCGCCTACGCCGAGGCCGATCAGCGGGATGTTTTGCAGGCCATCGGGGAGCGGGAAGGTCTTCTGCTCGACGGGGCCGCCGGCGAGTGCGCCCAGGCTGACCTGGTCCAGGCCGATGTTCATGCCGTTCTTGCTGAGGATCTGGCCGAAGGCGGCCTGATTGGTGAAGCGGAAGTCGCGGAGGTTGTTCGAGCCGGTGAGGGCGTCGAGCCAGTTGTTGGCACCACCGACGCGGAAGGTGCTGTCCAGGCCCCAGGTGACCGGAAGTCGTTTCAGGACATCGGATTCGGCGTCGGGCTCGAACTGCGCGGCCACGCCCAGGATGGACAGGGCGTTGAAGGTCTGCGGGTTGAAGATGGGGATCAGCGCATTGTCCGCGGGGGCCAGGCCGAATTTCAGCAGGGCGGTCGAAATCGCCTCGGGGATGGCCAATCCCAGCTCGCTGAGCTTGGCGAACAGCGGGTCGACCTTCAGACCGACCGGGTCCGCGGTGACCAGGGTGTCAAGGGCTATGAACCCCGCGCACTGGTTGAATCCGGCGTCCTCACGATTGCCGGTGAAGTCGGTGGCCGCGAACAGGCCGGTGAGCAGACCGCCCTGGGAATGCCCGCCGCACAACGTCTTCGTCTGCCGGAAATGCTGGTCGGGCAGTTCCCGGGTCAGCACCTCGTACTCGTCCCGGGAGGTCTGGGCGACGCCGAAGTCCGCGCCCATCTTGTCGCCCCACAGCCCGCGCCAGCCGGGGAAGACCTTCCCGTCGATCGCCTTGCCGTTGTAGTAGTAGTCGATGGCGATCCGGTAGTCGCCCGCCGCCCGCGCGGCATCGATGCCGGTATTGTCCTGCTGGCACACCCCGCGTCGCGCCAGCGACCACCACTCGGCCTTCTTGCCCTGGGATGCCAACTGGTGCAGCGTATTCCGCGCCACCCGGTCCATCGAGTACGCGCCGCCGGTCGCGCCGGGCTGCATGACCAGGACCTGGTCGGCCTGCCGCGGATCCTCCGGACCATCGGTGAGGCGGTAGCGCAGGTAGCTGAGCTTGTCGCATTCCGGCGGGTGCGGACCGGCCGAGGGCAGCATGGGAGAATCGAGGGTGATCTCGGAAACCTCTATGCCGCCCCAGGTCTCGACGACCTGTTCGGTGCGGCCGGGGGTGTCGGCGGTGGCGACGGCGGTCGCTCCTGTCGCCGCCAGGGCCACCGCGGTGAGCGCGGTCAGGCTCCGGAGGCGGGCGGGGGATCGCATCGGTGGGGTACCTCTTCTCTCGGGCGGGTCAGTTGACGAAGCGGAAGCAGGTGCGCTGACCCGCGTCACCGGGCTGGGCGGCGCGATGGCAGACCATGGCGTAGTCGCGGCCGGGATGGCGGGACAGATAGTTCCAGATCGTCAGATTGGAGTGCAGCGGAACGACTTCGGTGGTGCCGTCCTTGAGATAGAACGTCATCTCACCGTCCGCGCCGGCGGCGTCGCCGAGCTTCAGATCGGCCAGCCAGCCCAGCGTCCAGATCGGAAGATCGGGGCTCACATACCAGTTGCCCGCGTCGTAGGTGACCCACTCGGGCGTGAGATCGGTGTGCTTGAAGTCGAACCCGAGCAGATTGATATTGAAGTTGATCGGCGGCAGCCAACCCGCGCTGGTCGTCAGATCCGAAGGCAGCGGATTCGGCTGCGGCGCAGCGGGTTCGTTGATCGCGGGCGGCAGCGTATCGGCCAGGGCGGGCGCCGCGGGAACGACCGTCACCGCCGCCAGGGCCGCACCGGTCAGCAATCGGCGCGTGAAAGAGCCTGTCATGGTCCGGCTTTCGTCAGTCGTTGGGGAAGCGCAGGCAGGTGCGGTTCGGATTGGGTGCGGTGGTGAGCTCGCCGCAGACCTCCGCATACGCCCCGGCCGGGCGACTCGCGGCCACCGCGTACACCACGGGCAGTCCGCACGAGGTGCCCACCGGCACGATCTCCGGTGTGCCGCCATCCTTGGGATAGAAGACGTAGCGTGCCGAAACACAGCCCCCGCCCGAGAGATTCGTGGCCGCGACGACCCCGAGAATGCCCGGCGGGATCGCCGGAGTCAGCGTCGCGATGTCACCGTCGAGCAGCGCCCCCGCGGGCACGGTGGTGAAGTGGTTGAGGCTGGTCCCGCCGAAACTGGTGCCCCACGACAGCGTCGGCTCCACCGCATCGGCGTTCGGCGTCCCCACCGTGGCGGCCAGCGCCACCGTCCCGCCGGCCACGGCCAGCCCGGTCATGATCTTGCTCTTCATCGGTCCTGTTGTCCTTCATCGGAATTCAGTGGAACGCGGTTGCGTAGCACCGCCACGGACTCCGAGGCCATGCTCATGGAGATGACGTCGTCGTGCCGGTCGTTGTCCAGGCGCACCGCCGCGGCGGCCTGCCCGCCCAGCCCCACGGTGTGCTGCTCGACATAACTGAAGGTGCGGTCGCCGTTGTTGCGGTAGATGACCGCGGTCGAGGGCGCGTACTGCACCGCGGCGATATCCATGCGGCCGCTGCCGGTGAAGTCGCCGATCGCGACCGCGCAAGGGGCGATCGGGCCGAAAGTCATTTGCGGCGGCCCGAAATTGCCGTGCCCGTCGCCGTACATGACCGCGAAGCTGAACGCCGCGACATTGGCCGAGACGACATCGGCATTGCCGTCGCCGTCCATATCGGCGACCTTCAGATCCTCATCGGGCAGCGGCAGCAGATTCCAGCGCGGCGACAGGAATCCGCCATTGCGATCGTTGACCAGCACCCAGAAGCCGGTGGTGCCCAGATCGCCGGTCACCACATCGTCGTAGCCGTCATTGTCGACATCGCGCACCAGCACCGTCGACCGCAGCAAACCCGCTGCCAGCCACTGTGGTTCGGCGAAGTGCCCGGTCCCGTCGTTGTGCATCACGCCGATAGCGCCCGGCAGCGGAACGATATTGTTGAACGCGATATCCAGGTGCCCGGTGTGGTTGAAATCCCCGAGCTGCACGCCTACCGGCAGCCCGCCGGTGCGATAGGTGACATTCGGATTCGGGTCCCGCGAATACACGCGATCGACCGTGAAATGCCCGTTCCCGTCATTGAACAGAATGCTGATGCTGAGCTGATTGCTCACCACCAGATCCAGATTCCCGGTACCGCGCAGGTCACCGGCCACCACGGCGTTCGCGCCGATCTCGGTGGGAATGAACTGGGTGCGGCGCAGATGCCCGTGCCCGTCGCCACGCAGGATGGCCACGCCGCCCGCCACCCCGGTGGCGGCCACCGACTGGTTCCCGTCATGGAAGAAGTCTCCGGTGGCCATGGTCTGCGAGCCATAGCCCGCGCCCAGTCCGCCCGCGTAGTACTCGACCGAATCCTCGAACACCGGATTGGATCCGGTCGAACCGGTGAGGCTCGACCCGGTGTCCGGGGCGGCGTTCGCCGCGCCCGGCACGCTCAGCCCGGACAGTGCCAGCGAGGCCGCCAGCGCGCCGGTGGTGAGCAGCGTCTTGTGTACCGACATGTGTTGCTTTCCTGTGGAATTCGCGCCCGGGGTCACTGCGGAGTGCAGTCGTACCAGCCGGGGCTGCTGGTGAGGTTCTGAAGGAAGATCTGCGGCCGGAAGATCTGGATGAGGGTGGCGCGGTCCGGAATGGTCACGCACAGGCTCGGCCCGTCGTGGCCCTGCGGCGCGTACTCGGTGGCCACCGCCCGCGACAGTCCGTCGAACGGCTGACTCAGGGCGTCGCAGGCGGCCTGGTCGGCATCGCCGCGGCCGTAGCAGTTGAACCACGCCATGGCGTAATGCACCGACAGCGCAGGCGATTTCGCATTGTGCGGGACCCCGAGCCAGTTGATGGAGTCGCCGTGACTGCCGCCCTCGTAGTCGACGAACATCATCGGGTTGGTGCTGCGCGGATCCCGGCGCTCGCGGTCGTAGAGGGCCTTGGTGCCGAGCGGGCCGTCGGTGGCGTCGAAGATCGGGTTGTCCGGGAAGAAGCCGTTCTCGTTCAGCCCCGGAATGTCGAAGTCGGCGGTCTGCCACTGCACCGCCGCCGAGGCCACATGGTGGGTGAACCCCGACATGCCGACGAACGAGGCGACCTTCGGCAGCGGGCGGCCGTCATAGCCGAAACCCTTGTCCTGCCAGTTCAAATAGGACGACATGCCGATCGAGCCCACCGACTGGCCCCACAGGTTGATGTGGTCCAGATCCAGCAGGTCCAGCCACGGATTGCGCTGGTTCTCCCCGGCCGGGGCATAGGCGGGATTGATGCGCACCAAGCGCGGGTTCTGCGCCCGCAGCACATTGCCGAGCTCATTGTTCAGATCGCTGATCGCCGTGATGTCCTGCCCTGCCACCCAGCGGGTGACATCCTGGGCGTCCAGGCAGGAACCGGGCGCGAAGCAGTGCTCCACCTGCAGCAGCGGGGTGATCAGATCCAGTGCGTTGCCATCGCTGGCGGGCTGACCGGCCTGGGCGAAGGTGAAGGAGATGAAGCCGTCGCGGGCCGCGCCCATGGCGTACATGCCGACATCGCTCTGATGCTCCGACGCGCCGGGGAAGCCGATCGTCACCGGGCGCTTCTGGCCGTCGGGGTGGTCGGGGTCGATACCGTCGGGGAAGAAGACCTTGCCCGCCAAGGAGATTCCGCGTGCGTCGATCATCCGGAACTTCTTGACCGTGCCCTGTTTGAAGGCCGCGGCGGATTCGCCGGGGGCGCAGGAACCGTCGACGGTCTCGAACCAGACGGTGCCGTCGGCGTTGTTGCACGGCATCCGGAATTTCGCCTGCGCGTATGCCGGATTGTCGTACTCGTCGTCGTGCAGCGCGTCGTCCACATCGGCGACGCCGTAGCGCCCGTTGTGATTCCAGTCCGGGATGTAGGCCGGATGCGTGGGCAGCCCGATGCCGAAGGGCGCGACATGGGTCAGCGCGTCCCAGATCTTCTGCGCCGCCGCAGCCGCCCCCGACGCACCGGCCGGGGTGTGCCAGGTCTCGGGCTTGGTGAGATCCACGAACGGCTCCGCCAACCGGCCCGCCGTGTCGAGAATGCCTGCCTCCACGAAGTATTGGAGCTGGCCCGGGGTGAGCGCGTCGACGAATGTGCCCGTGAACAATTGCCCGATCTCGGTGAACACATACGACGGGTCCGGCGCTTGCGGCGCGGGATAGGGATCGGCCTGTGCCGGGGCGGCGGCCATGCTCCCTCCCAAGGCGAGCACCACTGCCGCGGGCAGCGCTGCCAGACCACGAATACGACGGGCTCTACGCACCCCGACCTCCTGGCTCATTCCGCACCCGGGTCTGCGGTGATCCGGGTCTCACTTCCGAATTGAAATGGGCAGGGCGCGGAACCGGCAGGTCGTGGACTGCCATGAGGTTGACAATTCTCGACAAGGTCGGCCCGGGTCGATAACGCCTTCGGGTGTCGAGACGACGCCAAATGCCAATTACTTGGCCGGTCGCGCACTCTCGCTCGACCGCGATGGTCAACTTCACTGTCTGGTACACCGGGGATCAATGAGGAGGGTGTTCCATGACCGGATCAATTCGGCGTCGGATGCGCTGTGCCGCGGCGGTGGTGGCGGTCGGCCTGCTGGGCGTCGCCGCATCGGCGCCGGCGGTGGCCGACGAGCCCGCCGCGACGGCGCCCGCGACGCCCGACCCGGCGGCGGTGGACCCGGCCTATCTGCTGCAGAACATGGCCATGCTGCTGCAGGGCTATCAGCACGACTGGGCGAATCCCGCCGAATTCCAGTACTGGATAGCGCATTTGACCAGCGTGCCCGGCCGCGCCTTCGCCGATCTCGCGCCCATGCTCGATCCGGGGCAGTACCAGGGAGCCGAGGGGCAGCAGAAGCTGCGCGACAATATCGAGAAGGTGCTCGATGAGACCATTCGGCAATTCCCGACAGTCCTTGGCGCGCAACTACTTCCCGCGAACCGGTTGTTCCTGCCGAACTGGAGCCACAGCGGGGTGTTCGGCGATCCCGCCGACAACACCCTCGACGGTGACTCGCTGACCAGCAGCCCCGGCAATGTCGGCATCACCGGCGCGTTCCGCTACCCGTGCATCCTGCCCGACGACACGGTCCTCTACGAAACCCGCAGTGGCGATTGCGTTTCCGCGGATACCCCGGGCGCGGACTTCAAGCTCGGCGAGGCCCGCAAGATCCAGATCGTGAACGCCCGCGGGTTTCGCCTGGCCGCGACGCTGTGGCTGCCCGAGGATGCGCTGCAACCGAATCCGGGTCACAAGTTCCCGATGACGGTGTTCACCAACGGCGCGGCGGTCCCGCAGTCGGCCTATTACGCGTACACGATGACTGCCGTGCGGCACGGGTACATCGGCCTGACCTACGACGAGGCCGGTCAGGGCGCGAGCGACGGCACCGTGCTGGATCAGGTTGTCCCGTACAACACCCCGCACTGCTTCGCCTCCGGCCCGTGCCGCGATGTCGAGGACGTGGTGCGCTGGGTGGTCGGCGATGACATCCTCCCGACCACCGACACCCAGACCCTGCTCGGCGACACCTCGAACTTCGTCAATTTCTGGAACACCGTGCACATCCCGCGCCTGGGCCAGCGCTACAACCCCGCCTACGCCCCCGCCGGCGCCAATGACCGCAACCCCGTCCTGGACCTGATCGACACCGACCAGATCGGCCTGATGGCCCAGTCCATGGGCTCCATCGCCACCAGCCACTACCTCTACGACATCGGCGAGGGCCACGGCATGGACGGCCGCCCGCTCCCGAGACCCGCTGCGGCCGTGCTGATGTCGGGCTTCGAACCCAGCTTCGGCAATGTCCCCACCCAGATCCAGACCGCCGACACCGACATCCCCGGCATCACCGTCGGCGGCGTCTTCCCCATCAACGACATCAATCTCGGCGGCGCGCACATCGGCTTCGACCCCACCGACGGCCCCCTCGGCGGCAAGTCCTGGTACGACTGGGTCCGCCG
>NZ_BAAFGR010000245.1:0-8256 GCF_041154655.1 Nocardia sp. JMUB6875 | reverse complement strand
CCCTCGGGCCCCGCGAATCCCCATGCGCCACAAACCAACCCGCCCCAGCCCGAGGCCGGGCAGCAGGGCTGGAACCGCACCGACCCCACCCAACTCGGCTGGAGCGCCGCGGCCCCGAACCAACCGGCCCCGGGCCAGAACGATCCCACCCAGCTCGGCTGGAACACTCCGGCCGCGAGACAACAGGGTTGGGGAAATCAGGGCGGCTGGGCGCAGCCGGTCGAGTATCCGCCTTATCAGCAGGGGTACCAGCCGACGCAGGAGTTTCAGCCTCAGGGGTATGCGCCGCAGGGGTATCAGCCGACGCAGCAGTTTTATCCGGGGCAGCAGCCGGGGGTGGATTTCACTGGGCAGCAACCGGTTCCGGGGTATGGCCAGCCCGGCCCGCCGCCGGGTGGGTCGAATCGCACATGGCTGATCGTGGCCGCCCTGATCGGGGTGGTCGTGCTGGTCGGCGGCGGTATCGCGGCCTATGCGCTGACGCGTGACGATTCGGGCGGCACCACCGCCGCGCCGACCACCACCGTCAGCGCGGCGCCGACCAGTAAGGCGAGTCCTTCCGGCGGTCCGTCGGGCGCGCCGAAGTCCGGCTCCCGCACCGTGGTCGCCCCGTCGCTGGGCATCAGCTACGACGTCCCGAGTGGCTGGACCATCGCCTCCCCCGCCGAAACCTCGGCCCAGTCCGGCGCCGACGGTTCCGTCCTCGGCTACGGCAAAGCCAGTGAGGGCACCAACTACTGCCCCGGCTCGGCCTATCGCTCGCTGGCCTACGTCGCCCAGGTCGACGGCACCGATCTCGGGGCCGCCGCCACCAAGATGGCGAAGATCTCCATCGAGGGCGGCTACGACGACCCCACCGGCGGCAAGCCCGGCGCGCCCACCCCGGTCACCACCAAGTCCGGGATCAAGGGCCAGCAGGTCGAAGCCTCCGGCTCCTGGAAGCCCACCCTCTCCGGCTGCACCACCAACGCCTACTCCGTCTACACCTTCGCCTTCCAAGGCCCCCGCAACTCCACCCTCGCCATGGCCATCCTCGTGGACCGCGGCACCACCGGCGAACTCACCGCCGACCAGGCCAAGCAGATGATCGCCAGCCTCCGCACCTCCTGAGGCCGATCCGGCGGTGCGGCAGGCAAATAGAATGATCGAATGCCGCTCGTCGAAGTGACCTACAAGCCGGAGCTACCCGATACCGTGCTGCGGGAGTTGGGGGAATGGCTGCCGCATCTGGTGTCGCTGGCGGTCGAGTGCCCCGAGGAGCCGTACGACGGGGATCTGCAGCCGGGGGATGTGGAGATTCGATTCCGGGAGTTGGGGAAGTTCGATCGGTCCGGCATGGACGTGGTGATCGAGGTGCGGTCGAAGTACTTCGCGAGCCGGGCGGAGAACCGGCAGGAGCGGTGTGATCGGCTGCTGGCCGATGTGGAGAAGTTCGTCGACGCGAATATCGGTGTGTACCTGTCGCTTCCGGTCGCAGGATGGGCGCAGAGCGAGTAGTCAGGACTCGCCCGCGCGGCGGTGCTGACGCCACTTCCAGTAGACGAGCGCCGCGACGGCGAGGATCGGGACGATGATCATCAGGTCGGTGTCGATGTGGCGCAGGATGACCGTGAAGGATTGTCCGACCAGATAGCCCGCCAGCACCAGCACCGAACCCCAGATGATCGCGCCCGCCGCGCTGGCGAGCACGAAGCGGCCGAAAGGCATGGGCGACATGCCGACCAGCTCCGGGAGCATGGTGCGGAAGAACGTGCTGAAGCGGCCCACCAGTATCGCCCAGCCGCCGTGGCGTTGCAGGAATTCGCCTGCGCGCGTGAGATTGTCGCGGTAGCGGTCGAAGATGGCCCACTGCATCATCCGGGTGCCGTAGATCCGGCCCAACCAGTAGCCGATGCTGGCCCCGATGACAGCGGACGCGATCACCAGCACCAGCACCGTGGCAATACCCAGATGCCCCTGACTGGCGGCCACACCCGCGAGAATGGCGGCGGTGTCCCCGGGCACCAACAGCCCGAACACCATGGCCTCCTCCGCGATCACCAGCAGCGCGACGACCAGATACGTCCAGCCCGCCGGGAAGCTCAGTATTCGCTGCACGACCGAGTCCATACCGCTGACGCTAACCGTCCGCACCTCACGGCCCCGGCCGACACTCCCGGCGCTCGGTAGCCGGTCCCAGCGTTTCAATCAATGATTGAAATAGTGTTTGAATCGTGTTTCGATGCTGGGCATGGTCGAGAAGGTGGCTGCCGGAACGCGCGAACGACTGCTTGCCGCGGCGGAGCGATTGCTGCTGACCGAGCCGTACGACGAGGTGTCGGTGCGGGCGGTGTGTGCGGCGGCGGGGGCGAATCCGGCGGCGGTGCACTATCACTTCGGGTCGAAGGAGGCGTTGGTCGGCGCGCTGATCGAGGATCGGCTGGGGCCGTTGTGGGCCGAGGGGCTGGACGGGGCGAGCGCCGGGCGGGATTCGGTGCCCGCGGTGGTCGACACCATTCTCACGCCGTTCCTGGAGTTGGCGTCGGATCCCTTGGGGCGCTTGCATCTTCGGCTGCTGGCACGGTTCGTTCTGGGGCGGCATCTGACGTCGTGGCGGGGGCCGTGGTTCCGGATGGATTCCTGGGCGGCGCTCCTGCCCGAGCTCGCACCCGCCGAGGCCAAACGCCGCTGGATGCTGGCCTTCGACCTGATCATCATGCGGTTCGGCAGTCCCGAGCTCGAGCAGCACGGCATGCCCGGACCGGCGCTGACGGCCCTGCGCGATTTCGTGGTGGCCGGGCTCACCGCACCGGGAGAACAATGATGAACGAGATCTTCGCACCGGCGAAACTCGGCCCGATCACCTTGCGCAACAGGGTGATCAAGGCCGCCACCTTCGAGGGCCGCACTCCAGAAGCGCTGGTCACCCCCGAGCTGATCGACTTCCACCGGGAGGTCGCGGCGGGCGGGGTGGGCATGACCACGGTCGCCTACTGCGCGGTCGCGCCGGGCGGGCGCACCGATCGGCATCAGATCTGGATGCGTCCGGAAGCCGTTGCGGGACTGCGGGAATTGACCGACGCGGTGCACGCGAAAGGCGCGGCGGCCAGCGCGCAGATCGGCCATGCCGGACCGGTCGCCAACGCGGCCTCCAATCGCGTGCCCGCGCTGGCCCCGAGCAAGCTGTTCAGCCCGTTGAGCATGCAGGCCATGAAGGTGCCCGACGATGCCGAGATCCGGGAACTCATCGCCGCACACGCGAATGCGGCGCTACTTGCCGAGCAAGCCGGATTCGACGCGGTCGAAATCCATTTCGGGCACAACTATCTGGTGAGCTCGTTCCTGAGCCCGCTGCTCAACCGGCGGCGCGACCGCTGGGGCGGCTCACTGTCCAACCGGGCCCGCCTCGCCCGCGAAATCGCCTGCGCGGTACGGGAAGCCGTAGGCGGCCGCCTCGCGGTGACGGCGAAGCTCAACATGGAGGACGGCCGCCGCGGCGGCCTCACCGTCCCGGAGAGCGTGCAGGTCGCCGCCTGGCTCGAAGCCGACGGAGCCCTCGACGCCCTCGAATTGACCGCGGGCAGTTCACTTCTCAACCCGATGCTGCTCTTCCATGGCGAAGCCCCCCGCAAGGAATTCGCGCAGGTCCTCCCCGGCCCCGCGCGCCTGGGCTTCCGCGCCGTCGGCCGCGCCTTCCTCAAGGAATACCCCTATCAAGAGGCATTCCTACTCGAACGCGCCCGCCACTTCCGCCGCGAACTGTCCATGCCCCTGATCCTCCTCGGCGGCATCACCAACCTCGACACCATGCACCTGGCGATGACCGAGGGCTTCGACTTCGTAGCCATGGGCCGCGCCCTCCTCCGCGAGCCGAACCTGCTGCGCCGCATCCAATCCGACGCCACCACCCGCTCGGCCTGCGTCCACTGCAACAAATGCATGCCCACCATCTACACCACCACCCGCTGCGTCTTCCGACCCGAGCGGACCCCCATCGATCTGGACGGACGGCAACGAGCATGAGCGGCAGACTCGACGGGCGCGTGGCGCTCATCAGCGGTGGGGCATCGGGAATGGGGGCCTCGCATGCGCGGGCGTTCGTCGCCGAGGGCGCCTCGGTGGTGATCGGGGATATCGCCGACGAGGGCGGGGCGAAACTGGCCGCCGAGCTCGGGGATGCCGCCGCCTTCATCCACCTCGATGTCACGAGTCTGCTGAACTGGCAGGCGGCGGTGGCTACCGCTGTCGAGCGATTCGGGAAGCTCGATGTGCTGGTCAACAATGCGGGGATTCTGGACGGCGGGCCGCTGGGGACCTACACCGAAGAGCAGTGGAACCGAACGCTTTCCATCAATCTCACCGGGCCGTTCCTGGGGTTGACCGCCGCGCGGGACCCGCTGGTGAAGGCCCGACCGTCATCGGTCGTGAACATCTCCTCCGCCGCCGGGATCCAAGGCGTACCGGGCCTACACGCCTACACCGCATCGAAATTCGGCGTGCGCGGACTCACCAAATCGGCGGCACTCGAACTCGCACCGCACGGCGTCCGCGTGAATTCCGTTCACCCGGGCGGGATCCTGACCCCGATGATCGGCGCGCCCGAGGGCACGACCGTCGATCGCGACGCGAACACCCTCACCCGGTGCGGGCTACCCGAAGAGGTAACCCCGCTGGTCGTGTTCCTGGCCAGCCACGAATCCAGCTACTGCACCGGTAGCGAGTTCCTCGTCGACGGCGGCATGACCGCCGGCTGACCCGGTTACTGCTTGTACGTGGCCAAGAAGCGGCCGATGCGTTCGATGATGGCCTCGAGTTCGTCGGCGTGGGGCAGGGTCACGATGCGGAAGTGGTCGGGGCGGGGCCAGTTGAAGCCGGTGCCCTGGACGATGTGGATCTTCTCGCGCAGCAGCAGATCCAGCACGAACTGCTCATCGTCGTGGATCTGGTACATGTCGAGGTCGATGCGTGGGAAGACGTAGAGCGAGCCCTTGGGCTTCACACACGAGACGCCCGGGATCGCGTTGAGCGCCTCCCACGCGCGATCCCGCTGCTCGCGCAGGCGACCGCCCGGCAGGGTGAGGTCATAGATGCTCTGGTGCCCGCCGAGTGCGGCCTGAATGGCCTGCTGCGCAGGGACATTCGCGCACAGTCGGAGTCCGGCCAGCATGGTCAGGCCCTCGAGATAGTTCTCGGCGTGCTCCACCGGGCCCGAGACCACCAGCCAGCCGCCGCGGAATCCGGCGGCGCGGTAGGACTTGGAGAGCCCGGAGAAGGTGAGGCACAACAGATCCGGGGCCAGCGACGCGGCCGCGGTATGGGTGAGGCCGTCGTAGAGGATCTTGTCGTAGATCTCGTCGGAGAACACCACCAGGTTGTGGCGGCGCGCGATCTCGAGCATCTCGCGCAGCACGTCGGGCGTGTACACCGCGCCGGTGGGGTTGTTCGGGTTGATGATCACCAGCGCGCGGGTGCGGTCGGTGATCTTGGATTCGAGATCGGCGAGATCCGGCATCCAGTCCGCGCCCTCATCGCAGATGTAGTGCACGGGGCGGCCGCCGTTGAGCGCGGTGGAGGCGGTCCAGAGCGGGAAATCCGGTGCGGGAACCAGGACTTCGTCGCCGTTCTCCAGCAGCGCGGTCATGGCCATCATGATGAGTTCGGAGACGCCGTTGCCCAGGAAGACCTGTTCGACGTCGACCTCGGCGAGTCCGAGCGTCTGGTAGTACTGCACCACCGCGCGCCGCGCCGACAGCAGGCCCTTCGAGGTGGAGTAGCCGCTGGACACCGGCAGATTGCGGACCATGTCCTGCAGGAGTTCCGCGGGCGCTTCGAAACCGAAGGGCAGGGGGTTGCCCGTATTGAGCTTCACGACGTGATGCCCCTCGGCTTCCAGCCGTGCGGCATGCTCGGCGATGGGCCCGCGAATCTCATAGGACACGCCCGCCAGCTTGCTCGACTGCTTCACCTGCATGAACGACCCCTTCTCGGTGTGGTTGCCGCACACTCTACTTGGAAATTCCAAGTTTGCACTTTGTTTTTCCAAGTTCTTGGTTACAGTGGGGTCGTGCCACGTCGAAGCTACGACCACTACTGCACCGTCAGCCGCGCCCTCGATATCGTCGGCGACCGGTGGAACCTGTTGGTGGTCCGCGAATTGTGTTCGGGCCCGCGCCGATACAGCGATCTGTTCGCCGACCTCCCCGGCATCAGCACCGACGTCCTCGCCGCCCGCCTCAAGGACCTCGAACGTGACGGAATCCTCACCAAGCGGCGCACCGGGCCCCGCGCCGGGACCGCCCTCTACGAACTCACCGAATCCGGCGCCGCCCTGCGTCCGGTCCTGAACTCGCTGTCCGTCTGGGGGGCAGGACAACTCGGCGAGCAACGGCCGACCGACGCTGTCCGCGCCCACTGGTTCGCCCTGCCCCTCGGCCACGCCGTCGCCGCCCACCTCCCCACCGGCACGGCCACCATCCGGATCGGCGATACCACCTTCCACTACGTGATCACCGAGACCGGCCTCACCCACCACGACGGCCCGGCGGTCGCACCCGACCTCGATCTCCGCCTCGACCTCGCCACCGCGGGCGAGATCGCCACGGGCGCACGCACGCTCGCCGACGTCCTCGCGGAGGCGGACCCGGGGCAATCGGTCGCCTGAGGCGGCGGGCGCAGGGCCGCCGCGCGCGGCTCGGACATGGGGTCGGTCGGCGTCGGTAGCATCGATCGGGTTGTGGCCATCCGATCGAGGAGGAATGCGTGACCAGCGAGAACGCCAACGGCACGATCACGATGATCGGATCCGGCAGCGCCAGTGCGACGCCCGACATCATGCGGGTGTCGATCTCGGTGGAGACGCGGGCGGAGACCGTCGCGGCGGCTTACGCGCGGGCCGGGGAGCGGGCCGACGCGGTGATCGGGTCGCTACGGGGGGACGGGGTGCAGGGGCGGGACATCAATACCAGCGGGCTCACGGTGCGGGCGGAAACCGTGTGGACGGACGGGAATCGGGAACAGCTCGTCGGATACATCGCGGGGACCTCGCTGACGGTCACCCTGCGCGATATCGCCGCACCCGACGGCGAGGCCAAGTCCGACGCCGACGGCGGCCCCGCCGCGATCATCGCCCACGCGGTGGACGCGGGAGGCGACGACGTCCGCCTCGGCGGCCTCACCCTAACCGTGGCCGACGAGGAAACCCTCACGGTCCGCGCCCGCGACGCGGCCTGGGATCACGCCCTCGGCAAGGCCGAACAGTACGTCCACCGCGCGGGCCGCAAACTCGGCCCGGTCATCGAGATCACCGAGAGCATCTCCGACCCGGTCCCCCAACCCCGCATCGCCTTCGCCGCCGAGAAGATGGCCGCTCCGGGCGGCGCGGTCCCGGTCCAACTCGGCGAAACCGAACTCTCCGCCAGCATCCGAGTCACCTGGCAACTCAACTGATCCCGAGCTTCAGAGTTCTACTGCGGCAAGGAGAGTCGTGGCCCGGGCAACCGTGAGCTGGATGCGGAAGCGGGTGGCATCCGGGCGGGTTCGGTGCGGGAAGGGATTGTCGGAGACCAGGGCTCGGAGGTCGTGGAGGAGGCGGGTACCGGCGGCGATGGTGAGGCGGCCGGTGTCCACCAGGTGGCGGACGTTGGCGGTGACATCGAGGTCACCGGTGCCCGCGGCGTAGGCGGTGATGTGGCGCAGAGTTGATCTGAGGCGCTTCTCGCAGGCCGGAAAACGGCCTCGCTCATGGTGTTTGAGGGCTTGTCGGAGGTGATCGAGGGCGGTTTGCTGGCCGCGCACTTCCAGTTCGGTGGCCAGTAGGGCGACCTGGTCGGCGAGCCGGATGGGCAGCGCCGCAGTGGGTTTCAAGCGGCATCGGACTCCGACCTCGGCGCCCGCGCCGAACCGGTCGATCTTCAGCTTGTACCCGTCCACGAGCAGCGCCGCCCGCAGCCTCGGCATCCACGCCGGAAGATGCCTGCGCTGCAACGACTCCCCCTGCAGGAACCGCGTCACCGTCACCTCGACCAGATCCAGCAGCGCCCGATCCGCCTCCGCGCTCCCGCCCAGCGCCGCCATCCGCGCCCCGTACACCGGCGTCACCAGCCGCCCCCAATAACTGTCGGCATTCACCCACAACTCGCCCCGGTACTCCGGCCGCTTGAGATCCACCCCCAGCAGCAACCCCTCCAGCGAGTGAAACCGCGACTGATCCCCATAGATCAGCTCGACCACCGACGCCAACGTCGGATCCGACAACGTACTCATGGCCACATCTTGTCC
>NZ_BAAFGR010000244.1:0-8434 GCF_041154655.1 Nocardia sp. JMUB6875 | reverse complement strand
GGGGCGTGCGGGGTCGACGGGACGATGACGGTGTCGGCGTTGATCAGGTCGTCGTAGTCGTATTCGGTATTGCTGGCGAAGTGGTGGCGCAGGGTCGCGTGGCGGGTGTCGCGGGGGCCGCAGAGCTTGAAGTCGTACCAGTCGGCGGGGGCGACGCCCTGGGGAAGTTCGGTGAAGACCTGGTACGGGATGGCGACCTCGAAGATCGGCATCCCGGAAGCTACTGCGAGGGCGAGGGTTCCGGGGCCGTTCGAATCCATGGCTCCACGCTAGCGCGAGAGTTGTCAGGAATCTATCGCAGTGTGGCATTCCTGCCACTCGTGGATCGGGTCGCGAGCGCGCAAGGTCGAGAACATGACCACGACGAGCGAACGCACAATCCCGGTCTCCCAACCGGATACGGCCGAACCGAGGCGATGGCGAGTGCTGGCGATAGCCGGTATCGCCCAATTCCTGGCGATCCTGGATCTTTTCGCGGTCATCGTCGCCTTCCCGGCCTTGCAGCGGTCGTTCGAGGACGCCTCCACCGGCATGGTGTCGTGGACGTTGAACGCCTACACGATCGTGATGGCCGCCCTGCTGGTTCCGGCCGGTCGGTTCGCCGATGACACCGGGCGCAAGCGCGGATTCCTGCTCGGCATAGCGCTATTCGGGCTGGCGTCGATCGCCTGCGGTCTCGCACCGAATCTGACCGTCCTCATCGCGGCGCGCGTGTTGCAGGCCGCGGCCGCCGCCCTGCTCATTCCGACCGGTCTCGGCCTGGTGCTGCCGGTGTTCCCGAAACGCGAACACGCCACGGTCATGGGCATCTGGACCGCCATCGCCTCGGCGGGCGGCGCGAGCGGACCGGTGATCGGCGGATTGCTGCTGCAGGCGGGCTGGCGGTGGATCTTCCTGCTGAACGTCCCGTTCACGGTGGTGGCGTTCGCCTTCGGGCTGAAGGTGCTGCCCGATATCCGTCACCGGGTCAACCGGCGGCTGGATCTGCTCGGCGCGGCGCTGATCCTCGGGGCCACAGCCGGTTTCACCACGGTGTTCGTGCAGGCCACCGACTGGGGTTACACCGCGCCCGGCACGCTGGGTTGCCTGGCCGCCGCGATCGTCCTGACTGCCCTGTTCGTCCGGCACGTGCGCCGCCACCCCGACCCGGTGGTGAGCCCGACCATCCTGCGGCACAAGCTGTTCCGCACCGCCACCCTCGGCGTCTTCTGCTACTACCTGGCCTTCGCCGCCATGATTCTGGAGGCGACGCTGTTCATGACCGAGCAATGGCATTACTCGGTGCTGCAGGCCAGTCTCGGTGTGGCCGCCACGCCGATCAGCTGCCTGGTGATGTCGCCGTTCTCGGGCCGCTTCGTGGCACGGTTCGGTGCGCGCACCTCGGCGGCGCTGGGCGGCGCGACCATCGCGCTGGGCTGCGCCTGGTGGGTGGTGGCCAGCGGCTTCTCGAAGTCCTATGCGGTGGTGATGATTCCCGGCGCGCTGCTGGCCGGGGCCAGCACGGCGCTGCTACAGCCGCCGCTGTTCGGGGCCTCGACCCTGCTGCCCGAGGACCAGATCTCGCTGGGCTCCGGCACTTTGATGATGGCCCGTCAGACCAGCTCCGCCCTCGGCGTCGCCATCCTCACCGCGATCCTGGGTTCCGCCGCCACCCGGACCATGACCGAATTCCGGGCAGGCTGGCTCTATATGGTCGTCGCGGGCCTGGCCGCGATGGTCGCCGCACTCGCCTATCGGCCCGACCGCGCCTGATCAGGACATGAAAAAGGCCCGGCGGCAATCGGATTGCGGCCGGGCCTTTCCCGAATTTCAGTCCTCGCCGAACAACCGGCGGCGCTGCTGCTCCTCGGCCTGTGACTCGGCCAGCCGGCGCTGCTCCTCGGCGGCCAGGTGCACCGAGGTGCGGGCCCACACGACCCGCACCCAGTGGAAGGTCAACACCATGATCGCGATGGTCGCCAGGATCAACCCGATGGCCGGACCCGCGCCGTGGTAGTTGCCCAGCCCCGGAGTCTGCCGATGCCAGATCGACAGCACGCCGAACACGCTGCCGATCGCCGAACCCGCGACCGCGATCCACGCCAGCAGCCAGCGGCGGGTGATCAGCGCCAGCATCGAGAAGCCGATGCCGAACACCACCACGAACCACACGAACAGCCGCGACGGCAGCCCGATGTGGTCGGCCTGGGCGACCGTGTCGTACAGCAGCACGTCGAAGCCGCGGGTCTTGCCCGCGTGCGGCAGCACCAGCGAGGCCAGCAGCACGAACACCGAGCCCGCGACCACCATGGCGCGCACGCCCGGATCGATCTCCCCGGCGATCTTGCGCTCGACCGCCTCGAGGTCCGAACGGAACTGCTCGAAGTCGTGATTGTGCTGCGGAGCGTTCTCGCTCGCCTCGGCCTTCATGCTCTCCTCGTTCGCCTCGGTCGGTTCTGCGTGTGGTGCTTCGTCTTCCGGATGTTCCGGCTGCTCACGAGGCTGGTCTGACTCGTCGGGGCCGGTGGGTTGCTGCTCGGTCATTCCGCTCGCGATCCTCGCTCACGCCTTGCGCGTCATTGGTCGGCGGCGTGCGGCCCGGGGTTCCCGCGACGGGCGCATCGACCCGCACGTACCCCAGGCATCCTGCCCTATGACGCTGCGTAGTTGACAGCGACCCCGCCGAATCGCGGAAACCGGGTGGGCTCAGTCCCCGCAGGCGGAGCCGCAGCCCGCGGCCGCGGTCTCGACCACGACCGGCGCGCCGATACTCGGCAGGCCCAGGCCGACGCCGATGGGCGCGGTCTTGGGGGTGATGCCGCGCTCGTGGGCGTCGCCCGCACGGGTGCGGCGGTGGGTCAGGACCTCGCCGTCGGCGATGAGGTAGTGCGGGGCCGCGCCGGTGACGTCGATGGTGATCACGTCGCCGGGGCGAATCTCGTTGCCGGGGGACGGATTCGCGGTCGGGCGGAAGTGGACCAGACGACCGTCGCGGGCACGGCCGGACATGCGGGCGGTCTTGTCGTTCTTCTTGCCCGCGCCCTCGGCGACCAGCAGCTCGACGGTCGAACCGATCAGCGCCTGATTGCCCTCGAGCGAAATCTGCTCCTGCAGTTCGATCAGCCGGTCGTAGCGTTCCTGCACGACCTCCTTCGGCAGCTGATCGGGCATGGTCGCGGCGGGCGTGCCGGGGCGGATCGAGTACTGGAAGGTGAAGGCGCTGGTGAAGCGCGCCTGCCGCACCACATCCAGCGTCGCCTGGAAGTCCTCCTCGGTCTCGCCCGGGAAGCCGACGATGATGTCGGTGGTGATGGCGGCATGCGGCATGGCCGCGCGCACCTTCTCGATGATGCCCAGGAACTTCGCGCTGCGGTAGGAGCGGCGCATGGCCTTCAGCACGCGGTCCGAACCCGACTGCAGCGGCATGTGCAGCTGCGGGCAGACATTCGGCGTCTCGGCCATGGCCTCGATCACGTCGTCGGTGAACTCGGCCGGGTGCGGGGAGGTGAAGCGCACGCGCTCGAGGCCCTCGATGTTCCCGGTGGCGCGCAGCAGTTTCGCGAACGCGCCGCGGTCGCGCTCCTCGGTCGGGTCGGCGAAGGAGACGCCGTAGGAGTTCACGTTCTGACCCAGCAGCGTCACCTCGAGCACGCCCTGATCGACCAGCGCCTGCACCTCGGCGAGCACATCGCCGGGGCGGCGGTCGACCTCCTTGCCGCGCAGCGACGGGACGATGCAGAAGGTGCAGGTGTTGTTGCAGCCCACCGAGATCGACACCCAGCCCGCGTAGGCGGACTCGCGCTTGGCGGGCAGCGTCGACGGAAACGCTTCCAGCGCTTCGATGATCTCGACCTGAGCCTCTTCATTGTGGCGGGCCCGCTCCAGCAGCACCGGCAGCGAGCCGATGTTGTGGGTGCCGAACACCACATCCACCCAGGGCGCCTTCTTGACCACGGTGTCGCGGTCCTTCTGCGCCAGACAGCCGCCGACGGCGATCTGCATGCCGGGCCGGTCGGCCTTGATCGGCGCGAGGTGGCCGAGGGTGCCGTACAGCTTGTTGTCGGCGTTCTCGCGGACCGCGCAGGTATTGAAGACGACCAGGTCAGCGGTATCGCCGGCCACGGCCTTGACGTAGCCGGCATCCTCGAGCAGACCCGAGAGGCGCTCGGAGTCGTGCACGTTCATCTGGCAGCCGTAAGTGCGGACCTCATAGGTGCGGGCCGGGGAATTCACCCAACCAGGGTAGATGGTCGCCGAATTGTCGCCGAATCAGCGTCCGACGGGGTGATCGCGGTCTCGGGAGTATCAATCGCTGGTTACGCGGGGGTGTCGAGACCCGGCACAGTTGGAGCCGCAAAGGCAAAGACGAGCATTTCGGGCGCACAGTGGTTAGGGTCACTGGTCATGACCGACGCTGCCGATCCCATCAGCACCTCCGCGCCGATGATCTCGATGCGGAATGTGGACAAGCACTTCGGCTCGCTGCACGTATTGCGTGACATCAATCTCGAAGTGCCCCGCGGGCAGGTCGTGATCGTGGTGGGTCCCTCGGGCTCCGGCAAGTCGACCCTGTGCCGAACCATCAACCGGCTCGAAACCATCGATTCCGGTGAGATCTCCGTCGACGGAGTGAAACTGCCCGACGAGGGCAAGGCGCTGGCCAGGCTGCGCGCCGATGTGGGCATGGTGTTCCAGCAGTTCAACCTGTTCGCGCACAAGACCATCATCGAGAACGTGATGCTCGCGCCGGTGAAGGTGCGCGGGCTCAAGAAGGACGCGGCCCGCGGGCGCGCGCTGGAATTGCTCGAGCGGGTCGGCATCGCCAACCAGGCCGACAAGTATCCCGCGCAGCTCTCCGGCGGGCAGCAGCAGCGCGTCGCCATCGCCCGCGCGCTGGCCATGGATCCCAAGGTCATGCTGTTCGACGAGCCCACCTCCGCGCTCGACCCGGAAATGGTGTCCGAGGTGCTCGAGGTGATGGTGAAGCTCGCCAAGGACGGCATGACCATGCTGGTCGTCACCCACGAGATGGGCTTCGCGCGGCGCGCGGGCAATCGCGTGCTGTTCATGGCCGACGGGGCGATCGTCGAGGACTCCACCCCCGACGCCTTCTTCACCGCGCCGAAGTCGGATCGCGCCAAGGATTTCCTGGGCAAGATCCTTTCCCACTGACCCACTCCACTTAGGGAAAACCTCCCCCTCCACGAGAGAACAGGACGTTCGATGAGGATCAACCACGCAATCCGGATCGCCGCCGGAGTGGCTGCCCTGGCGCTCGCCGTCACCGCCTGCGGCGGCGGCAGCAACAAGTCCGCGGGTGAGAACGCTGCCAAGGGCAAGCTCACCGTCGGCATCAAGTACGACCAGCCGGGCCTGGGCCTGCTGAACAAGGACGGCAGCTACAGCGGCTTCGATGTCGATGTGGCCAAGTTCGTGGGCGACAAGCTGGGCGTGAAGCCGGAGAACATCACCTTCAAGGAGTCGCCGTCGGCGCAGCGCGAGACGCTGATCCAGAACGGGCAGGTCGACTTCATCGTCGCCACCTACTCCATCACCGACGCGCGCAAGCAGAAGGTCGACTTCGCGGGCCCGTACTTCCAGACCGGTCAGTCGCTGCTGGTGCGGTCGGACAACACCGACATCACCGGGCCGGACTCGTTGAACGGCAACAAGAAGCTGTGCTCGGTGAAGGGCTCGACCCCGGCGCAGAACATCAAGGACAAGTACGTCAGCGCGCACGAGGTGCAGCTGATCACCTACGACACCTACTCGCTGTGTGTCGAGGCGCTCAAGTCCGGCGCGGTCGACGCGGTCACCACCGACGACATCATCCTGCGCGGTTACGCGGCGCAGTCGCCGGGCGCGCTGAAGGTGGTCGGCAACACCTTCACCACCGAGAAGTACGGCATCGGCGTGAAGAAGGGCGACACCGAGACCCGCAACAAGATCAATGACGCCATCGAGGCCATGATCAGCACGGGTGCCTGGAAGGCGGCGCTGGAGAAGAACTTCGGCTCCACCGGCTTCCAGATCCCGGAGCCGCCCAAGGTCGACCGGTACTGAGTCACGGCGCGTGCCGGGTGATTTCTCATCGCTGAAATCGCCCGGCGCGCTTCGTTTTCCGATCGGAGGAATGGGGCAGTCGTGTTCGACTTGATCTCCAACTATCACACCAAGCTGCTCGACGCGTTCTGGGTGACCATCAAGCTGACGCTGTACTCGGCGTTCTGGGCGCTGATCATCGGCACCCTCGTGGCGGCCATGCGGGTCTCGCCGATTCCGGTCGCGCGGTGGTTCGGGACGTTGTACGTCAACATCATTCGCAATACGCCGCTCACGCTGATCATCGTGTTCTGCTCGCTCGGCCTGTACTCCTCGCTCGGGCTGCGGCTCGCGCCGGAGGGGCCGGACAGCATCTCGCAGAACAGTTTTCGCTTCGCGATTCTCGGATTGAGCGTCTACACGGCGGCTTTCGTGTGCGAGTCGCTGCGGTCGGGCATCAATACCGTGCCGTTCGGGCAGTCCGAGGCGGGACGGTCGCTCGGGTTCACCTTCGGGCAGAACCTGCGGCTGGTGGTGTTGCCGCAGGCGTTCCGGGCGGTCATCGCGCCGCTGGGCAGTGTGTTCATCGCGCTGACCAAGAACTCGACCATCGCCTCGGCCATCGGTGTCGGTGAGGCGGCGCTGCTCATGTCGGAGATGAACGAGAACGAGGCGGCGGTGCTCAATATCGGCGCCATCTTCGCGCTCGGGTTCGTCATCCTGACCCTGCCGACCGGATTGCTCTTCGGCTGGCTGGCCAAACGATACGGGGTGGCGCGATGACCGCGGCTTCTGTGCTCTACGACGCGCCCGGACCCCGGGCGCGGATGCGCTATCGGATCTACTCGGTCATCGCGGTGGCGGTGGCGGCCGGTGTGATCTGGTTCGTCTACCGCGGGCTCGCCGACAAGGGCCAGTTCGAATGGGCGAAGTGGAAACCGTTCACCGAGAGCCAGATCTGGTCGACCTACCTGCTGCCGGGTCTGCGCGGCACGCTCGAGGCGGCGGCGCTGTCGATCGTGCTGGCGCTGGTGCTGGGCATGGTGTTCGGCATTCTGCGGCTGTCGGACCATCGGTCGATCCGGTGGGTCGCCGGGTTCATCGTCGAGATCTCGCGGGCCATTCCCGTGCTGATCCTGATGATCTTCCTGTTCAACCTGTTCGCGCAGAACAATGTCTTTCCGTCCGATCAGTTGGCGCTGTCGGCCGTGGTGCTGGCGCTGACGGTCTACAACGGGTCGGTCATCGCCGAGATCGTGCGGTCCGGCATCCTGGCGCTGCCCAAGGGGCAGAGCGAGGCGGCGGTCGCGCTGGGCATGCGCAAGACGCAGGTGATGGTGTCGATTCTGCTGCCGCAGGCGGTCACGGCCATGCTGCCGGCCTTGATCTCGCAGATGGTGGTGGCGCTCAAGGACTCCGCGCTGGGCTACCAGATCACGTATCTCGAGGTCGTGCGGTCGGGCGCGCAGCTCGGTGCGGCGGAACAGAATCCGATTCAGTCGCTGATCATGGTGGCCGCCATCATGATCGTCATCAACTACACGCTGACCGTGGTCGCCACGCGGGTGGAGAGGTGGCTGCGCACCCGCAAGCGCGGGTCGCGGACCGCACTGCCCGCCGGTGCCATCGCGGCTCCCCCGGGTATGGGTGTGACCGTGGTGGATCGGGCCGGGGCCGGCGAATCCCGGTAATGAACTGACCTCCCGGTTC
This sequence comes from Nocardia sp. JMUB6875, assembly GCF_041154655.1. NCBI lineage: Bacteria > Bacillati > Actinomycetota > Actinomycetes > Mycobacteriales > Nocardiaceae > Nocardia > Nocardia sp. JMUB6875. The sequence continues at coordinate 703 of NZ_BAAFGR010000244.1, read as the reverse complement.
GGGAACCACCGCCATTCCCGAACCGGGACCGGGCATTTCGACCACGCATTCTCAGAGAATGCTCAGCCGACCTGCGGACAATCTCCGTCCCAGCTCGCATACTGAATTTCATGAACGAAGACGACAGCGCTCGAAGAGAATTCGTCTTCGGGCTCTTCCTGATCACCGTCATCACCCCGCTGGCCGCCGGCCTCGCCACCTTCGCGGCCATCCTCGGCGGCCTCCGCCTCTCCGAGGCCCTCCCCCGCCTCCGCGGCAACCGGCACGCCGCCACCGACGGCTCCGCCCCCGCGCACCTGGCCGCCGCACGCCACCGCCGCCACCCCAACCATCGCCACACCCGCCGCGCGGTCTCCACCCGCCGCCCCGGCGGCGTCCTGCACTGAGCCGAGGCGTCCTCCCATTGACCCCGGCGCGCATGCATATGCTGGGCCGATGGACTCAGACCGGGACTTCACCTACGGCCCGGTCGGCGCGACCAATCCCGCCGATCCTGACTGGGCCGCACAGGTGCCCGGATTCCGGCGCTTCGAGACAACCACGATCCTGAGCGACGGCCGCCCGGGCGGCGACGACCGGACGACGGGCGGCGACGGTAGGACGTCGAATATCTGGAACTCAGCCGCCGAAGAACTCCTGACCTGGGGCATCAAGCGCCGCAGCGGCTTCCACATCACCCCGCTCGACACCCCCGCCCTCCGAG
>NZ_BAAFGR010000243.1:0-8531 GCF_041154655.1 Nocardia sp. JMUB6875 | reverse complement strand
TTCAGGAAGCGGTCAGCACCGTCGAACACGACGCCACCGCCACGACCTACTCTCCGCGACGCCCGGTCGCCATCGCCTCGGACGGCACCGAGCACCGCACCCTCATCACCGCTCTCGACCTCGAGGCCGATCTCGATCACGTGGCCGCCCCGATCCACTCCCCCGAGGCCATCCTGCGCGCCACCGCCCGCAACACCTCCGAGCACACCCTCCCCAAGGGCCGCGCCTCCCTGTTCAACGACAGCGAATACGTCGGCGCGACCACCCTCGACATCTGGGCCCCCGGCGAGGAACGCGAACTCGCCCTCGGCGTCGACGACCGCATCCGAATCGAACGAGAACTGGTGCGCCGCAACGCCTCCAAGGCCACCCTCGGCTCGGCCCGCCGCATCGAATGGGAATACACCATCACCATCGCCAACCACGGCGCCCGCCCCACCACGGTCACCATCCTGGACCGCCTCCCGGTCCCCCGCGACACCACGGTCACCGTCAAGGAAACGACCCTGAAGCCCCCTCCGTCCGAACGCGACGACCTCGGAATCCTCACCTGGAAACAGGATCTCGCCCCCCAAGCCGAAACCACCATCACCCTCGGCTACCGCGTCGAGGCTCCGAAGGGAGTCACCATCTACGGCCTCCCGGACTGACTTTCGGCTCCCGCCGAAGCCTCACCGCAGGAACCATCCGCTGCCGCCCACCGGCGTCTCGTTCTCGATGCGCGGCGCGTGATGGTCGAAGAAGAGCTTCGCGGTGAGTTCGGGACGGGAGCGGACGTCGAGTTTGGCGAAGACCCGCTTGATGTGGTCGTCGACGGTGTGCGCGGAAATCGCCAGCACACGGGCGATTTCGGTGCGGCTGTAACCGCGGGTGAGCAGGCCGACGACTTGGCGTTCGCGCGTGGTGAGGTGGTAGGTATCGGCGATCAACGCGGCGATCTCGACGGGGCGGGTGGCCTCGAGAATGATCGACACATTGCCGTCGGTCCCGGCGAGCTGTTCGGCGTGCAGGGTCAGCCAGCGACCGGAACGGGTACGGATGCGGGTGCGCGACGGACCGGGGCGGGAGCGGGCCCGGTGGGCCGAATTCAGCACGCAGAAGGGAAGTTCCAGGTGGGGGTCGCGGTCGTCGTCGATGCGGTCGAGCCAGTGGGCCGCCGAGGACGTCGCGGTGATCGGTTCCAGGTCAGGCGTCAGCAGGAGCAGTCCGGGGCCCTCCACCGCGTCCTCGGCCTCGATCTCGGTGAGCACCATCTCGCGGCGAATCGCCGCGGCCACACCGGCGGTGGCGGTCGCCGCCAGACGCGCTTCGGTATCGGTGAAATCCGGTGCGCCCGTACCGCGGAACAGCACCATGGCACCCCAGGTCTGCGAATTCGCCTCGAACAGCACGCGCATCTCGTGTGCCATTCCGGCGGGCACCAGGATGTCCCGGTAGCGCGAACTGGACTCGGGATTGCCGTTGGTGGCGGTGTGCAGCGTCATGGCGCGCCGTCCGATCCGCGCGAGATCGGCGAGGGCGAGGGCGTCTTCCCCGCGCGCCTCGATCTCCAGCAGCCGGGGCATGTATTCCAGCGGCAGACCCTCGCGGTGTGAGCCGCCGGTGGGCAGCACCGAGGCGGGATCGATCGTCAGCACGCACCAGGCGTCGAACGCCACCGCGCCACGCACCGTCGCGGCCACGGCCTCGAGCAGTGCGACCGGCCCGGAACTCGTCCGCAGCACCTGTTCGACGCCCGCGGTCAGGACATCCACCGACTTTCCGGTCATGGGGGTAAGTATCGCCGCTCCCGCTCCCGCGGCGAATCCCCCGAAACCGGGGATGTCCGGGTACGGCAGCCGGGCGGGACGCTGAGCGGCATGACGAATCGACTCTTGGGGCTGACCGGCTTCACCGGCACCCTGATCCTGCCGGGAGACGCCGACTATCACGAGGCACGGCGAGTGTGGAACGGCGCCATCGACCGGTTCCCGGCCTTCATCGCCCGCTGCTCGAGCGCCGAAGACGTCGCGGCGGCCGTGCGCTTCGGTGTCCGCCACGATCTCGCCATCGCGGTTCGCGGTGGCGGGCACAGCTTTCCGGGGCTGTCGGTGTGCGAGGGCGGGCTGGTCATCGATCTGAGCCCCATGCGGTCGATCGAGATCGATCCGGAAGCCCGCCTCGCCCAGGTAGGACCGGGCGTGCTGTGGGCGCAACTCGACAGTGCGGCGGAAGCGCACGGGCTGGCCGTGCCCGGCGGCGAGGTGTCCCACACCGGCGTCGCCGGGCTCACCCTCGGCGGCGGCGTCGGCTGGCTCTCCCGCCAATACGGCCTCACCTGCGACAATCTGATCGCGGCGCAGCTGGTCACAGCCACCGGCGACATCATCGAGGTCACCGAGGACGCCCACCCGGATCTACTGTGGGGATTGCGCGGCGGTGGCGGCAATTTCGGCATCGTCACCCGATTCACATTGCGGCTCAACCCGATTCCGATACCGCTGTACGCCGGAATGGCACTGTATCCGCTCGCCTCGGCGGAGGCCGCCCTGAAGTCGTTCCTCGATCTGGCACGCACCGCACCCGATGCGCTCGGACTCAATGCCGCCCTGATCACCGCCCCGCCGGCGCCGTTCATTCCGCCTCGACTCCACGGCACCCCGATGCTGGCGGTGGCCGCCTGCCACACCGGCGCCCACGCCGAAGCCGAGGCACTGATCCGGCCATTGCGAACGGCGGGGGACCTGGTGTTCGACGGTTTCGGGCCAATGTCCTACACGGTGCTGCAAACCCTGGTCGACGATTCGGCGCCTGCCGGATTCCCGGTGTACGCACGCGCCGAATGGCTCGGCCCGCTGGACGACCTTTTCATCGAGCGTCTGGTCGAATCCGCGTGGCGAATGACCTCGCCCATGTCCCAGGTGTTGCTGCGGATAACCGGCGGCGCGATCGCCCGAGTTCCCGCCGCGGACACGGCATTCGGCTTCCGCCACGCCACCGCCATGCTCACCGTCGCCTCGATGTGGCCCGACCGCACGGCCTCCGACTCCGCCCACCGAGATTGGACGCAGGAGACCTGGCAGGCGATGCAGCCATGGTCAGCGGGCGGCGGGTACGTCAATCACCTGCAAGACGAGGGGCCGCAACGGGTTCGACAGGCCTACGGCGAACAGACGTGGCAGCGGTTGGCGACATTGAAGCAGAAGTTCGACCCGGACAATGTGTTTCACCTGAACCACAACATTCCGCCGGGCGACCTCACGGCGAGCTGAGGCCGGTTCTAAGCTGTCCGCTACCAAAGGCACTCGAGGACATCAGGATTCGGACAATGGCTATTACTCGCGACGCGCTGTCGAAGCTGCGCCGGGCCGCCTCGGCGGGACTGCTCGATCTCGACGGGACCGGGCCCGCCTCGGAGGAGGCGGTGCGGGCGCGAGAAACGCTGTTGGAGCCGCACTTCGGCAGTGTCGCCTGGTCGGTGCCGCCGAGCTACCGGGCACTGCTGGCGGAACACAATCGGCTGCATTGCAATCGGGAGGAACCGGACCGCGAGTTCGTGCTCGTGGACGAGCAGGAGCTCGTCGGGTTGAACGCTGACCTGGTGCATCTGCCCGAGGGGGTCGAGCGCGAGCCGGGGCGGCAGCTGTCGACCAATCATCTGGTCGGGTTCGCCGAGGCCGGGTACGGGGCGGTGTGGTGTTTCGATGTCACGCAGCCGGATTCGGGCGGTGAATACCCGGTGTACTACCACCATCAGGATGAGCCGCGGGCGCGATATGCCGCGGACGGTGCGTGGGAGGAGCAGGCCGACGCCGTGCCCGACTTCCCGTCGTTCGCGGCCTGGTTCGAGGCGATGGCCGCGGCCTTCACCGCCACCGAATCACCGGCGTGGCTCGACGAGCTGGGCACACCGACCCTGGTCTGGCTCGCCCGCGACGGGATCTTCCGGAACTGATCGGGCTCAGCCGAGTTCGCGCAGCAGGTTCGCGAGCAGCTCGGGGGCGGCTCCGGCGGTGGAATAGCCTGCGGCATAACGGTGTCCGCCGCCGCCCAGTGCGGTGGCGACGCGGGAGACGTCGACGCCCGGGGTGCCGTCGGCGTTGGCGTGGGAGCGCAGGGAGACCGTCCAGTGGTCCGGATCGCTGCGGGATTCCTTGAAGACGGCGGCGACCTGGGCCTCGTCGGTGGTGCGGATCAGGTCGATGATGCTCTCGACCTCTTCCGAGCGGACGTGTTCGGTGTCTTCGCGGCGGACCACGGCGTAGACCAGGCCCGCACCGTTCGCCGCGTCGCGCAGCAGCTGGGCGGAGGCCAGGACGCGCGACAGCATGGGGAGCCAGGCGAAGGGGTGGGTGTCCATCAGGGTGCGGGTGATGGTGGCGCCGTCGATGCCGGTGGCCAACAGGCGCTCGGCCAGGGTGTGGGAGCCGGGGCGCACCCATTTGAAAGAGCCGGTGTCGGTGACCAATCCGGCGTAGAGGCAGTGCGCGATGGCGGCGTCGATGGGCTCGCCCCACGCATCCAGGATGCGGGCGATGACACCGGCGGTGGATTCGGCGGCCTCGTCGACCACATTGACCCGCCCGAAGCGGGTATTGGAGCGATGGTGATCGATCACCAAAGTCGTTGCGGCGCCGTCCAATCGGTCACGCAGCACCCCGAGCCGCCCGGAGCTGCCGCAGTCCACGCACACCAGCACGTCGACCTCCCGCGGCACCTGGTCCGCGCGCACCAGCAACTCGGTGCCGGGCAAGGACCGCATGGAGGCCGGCAGTTCGGCCGGTTCGGCGAAGGAGACGACGACCGGGACCCCGCGCCGACGCAGCACCTGCGCCAGGGCCAGCCCGCTGCCGATGGTGTCGGCGTCGGGCTGGACGTGGCAGAGGATGGTCACCGATTTCGCGGCATCGAGCACCTCGACGGCGGGAGTGACATCGACGGGGGTCACGGCGGGTCAGGCTTCGTCGTCGTCTTCGTCCTCGTCCGACTTGTACGGGTCCGCCTCACCGGCGTAGGACGCGCCGACCGACACCTGCGCCACGCGCGCGTCGACGGCGCGGGCCTTGGCCAGCAGCTCTTCCATCTCACGGGCCGCTTCCGGCACCGTGTCGAGCTTGAACGCCAGCGTCGGGGTGAACTTCACCCCGGTGCCCGCACCGACCTTGGAACGCAGGATCCCGGCGGCCTTCTTCAGACCGGCCGCGGCCTCCGCGTAATCGGGTTCGGCGTCGATGGTCTCGCCCATGACGGTGTAGAAAATTGTCGCCTCACGCAGGTCACCGGTCACCTTGGCGTCGGTGACGGTGACGAACCGCAGTCGCGGATCCTTGATCTCGTACTCGATCGCCGTGGCGACGATCGACGAGATGCGCTTTGCGAGTCGGCGTGCTCGAGCCTGGTCAGCCATGTCGAGCCCTCCTCACTTCTTCAGTCTTCGGGTCCGAAGATGCGGCGGCGTACTGCCAGCAACTCTAACTCCGGACGATTGGCGACGTGCCGTTCGCATTTGTCCAGCACCTCGGTCAGGTGGTTCATGCCGTAACTGACCATTGCCACACCGAGCAACGATCGCCGATACCGGTCATGATCTCCGCCCTCGGTCACACTCACGTCGAACCGTTTCAGGTCCGCGATGATCGGGCGGATGACAGAGCGCTTCTCCTTCAGTGAATGCACATCACCGAGCAAGATATCGAATTCGAGCGCTCCGAAAAACATCTTTTCAGTCATATGAACGCGCCCCGGGGAATGCGCGCACGGTTACCCGGAAGGGCTGGGACACTTCAAAAACAAGGGCACAACCCCGCCGGACCTCGAAAGGTCCGGCGGGATCGTGTACTGCAACCTAGTCGCGCGGCTTCTCCCGCAGCTCGTAGGCCTCGATGATGTCGCCTTCCTTGATGTCGTTGAAGCCGACGGTCAGACCGCATTCGTAGCCCTCGCGGACCTCGGTCACGTCATCCTTCTCACGACGCAGCGACTGGATGGTGGTCTCGGCGACCACGACATTGTCACGGAGCAGGCGCGCCTTGGCGTTGCGCTTGACCGAACCCGAGAGCACCCAGCAACCCGCGATATTGCCGAACTTGGAGGAGCGGAAGATCTGGCGGATCTCCGCCCGGCCCAGCTCGTGCTCCTCGTAGATCGGCTTGAGCAGACCCTTGAGGGCCTTCTCGATCTCGTCGATCGCCTGGTAGATGACCGAGTAGTAGCGGATGTCCACGCCTTCGCGGTTCGCCAGCTCGGTCGCCTTGCCCTCGGCCCGGACGTTGAACCCGAGGATGATCGCGTTCGACGCCGACGCCAGGTTGACGTTGGTCTCGGTGACGCCACCGACACCGCGGTCGATGACGCGCAGGCGCACCTCGTCGCCGACATCGATACCGAGCAGCGCCTCTTCGAGGGCCTCGACGGTACCGGAGTTGTCGCCCTTGAGGATCAGGTTCAGCTCCGAGGTCTCCTTCAGAGCGGCATCCAGATCTTCCAGGGAGATCCGCTTGCGGCTGCGCGCGGCCAGGGCGTTGCGCTTGCGAGCGTTGCGGCGATCGGCGATCTGACGCGCGATGCGGTCTTCCTCGACCACGAGCAGGTTGTCGCCCGCACCCGGAACCGAGGTGAAACCGATGACCTGGACGGGCCGCGACGGCAGCGCCGCGTCCACGTCGTCACCGTGCTCGTCGACCATGCGGCGCACGCGACCGTAGGCGTCGCCCGCCACGATCGAGTCGCCGACCCGCAGGGTGCCGCGCTGGATGAGCACGGTCGCCACGGGACCACGGCCACGGTCGAGGTGGGCCTCGATGGCCACACCCTGCGCGTCCATGTTCGGGTTGGCGCGCAGATCCAGGGCGGCGTCCGCGGTCAGGACCACGGCCTCGAGCAGCGACTCGATATTGGTGCCCTGCTTCGCCGAGATGTCCACGAACATGGTCTCGCCACCGTATTCCTCGGCGACCAGACCGTATTCGGTCAGCTGCTGGCGAATCTTCTGCGGGTTCGCGCCTTCCTTGTCGATCTTGTTGACCGCCACCACGATCGGCACGTCCGCGGCCTGCGCGTGGTTGATGGCCTCCACCGTCTGCGGCATGACGCCGTCGTCGGCCGCGACCACGAGGATCGCGATATCGGTGGCCTTCGCACCACGGGCACGCATGGCGGTGAACGCCTCGTGACCGGGGGTGTCGATGAAGGTGATCAGTCGGTCGTCGCCGTTGACCTCGGCCAGCACCTGGTAGGCGCCGATGTGCTGGGTGATGCCGCCGGCCTCGCCCTCACGGACGTTGGCCTTGCGGATGGTGTCCAGCAGTCGGGTCTTACCGTGGTCGACGTGACCCATGACGGTCACGACCGGCGGACGGACCTGCAGGTCTTCCTCGTCGCCGTCGTCCTCGCCGTAGGTGAGGTCGAAGTTGGCGAGCAGCTCGCGGTCCTCGTCCTCCGGGGAGACCACGTTCACGACGTAGTTCATCTCCGAACCCAGCAGCTCGAGGGTCTCCTCGTTCACCGACTGGGTAGCGGTGACCATCTCGCCGAGGTTGAACAACGCCTGCACGAGCGCGGCCGGGTTGGCCCCGATCTTCTCGGCGAAGTCCGACAGCGAGGCGCCGCGGGCGAGACGCACGATCTCACCGTTGCCGCGCGGCAGCCGCACGCCACCGGCGATCGGCGCCTGCTGGTTCTCGTACTCGGCGCGCTTCGCCCGCTTCGACTTACGACCCTTGCGGGGCGCGCCACCCGGACGTCCGAAGGCACCCGCGGCACCGCCGCGACCGCCACCCGAACCGGGACGGCCACCGCCGCCACCACCGGGACGACCGCGGAAACCACCGGGCGCACCGGCGCCACCGCCGGCACCCGCGCCCGCACCCTGACCGGCGCCGGGAGCACCGCCGCCGCGGTAGCCACCGCCACCGCCGCCACCGGGACGACCGCCGCCGGCGCCCGGACCACCCGGACGCGCCGGACGGCCTGCGCCACCCGGACCGGCCGGACGCTGAGCGCGCGCGGGCATGGCACCCGGGTTCGGCCGAGGCGGCATCGAACCGGGGCTGGGACGCGGACCGCCGGGACGGGGACCGCCCTGACCGGCAGCGGCCGGACGCGGACCACCCTGGCCCGGACCCGGACGGGGACCGCCCTGGCCGGGAGCCGGACGCGGACCGCGCTGCTCGCCACCGGGACGGGGACCGCCCTGCGGACCCGGACGCGGGCCACCCTGGCCCGGACCCGGACGCGGGCCGCCCTGCTGCTGACCACCCGGACGGGGAGCCGGACGCGGAGCGGGACGCTCCGGAGCCGACGAGAACGGGTTGTTACCGACGCGCGGGGCCTTCGGGCCCGGCTTCGGACCGGCCGGACGCGGCGCGGCCGACGGGCTCGGGGCCGCGGCGTTGGGCTGCGGCGCCGCCGGGCGCGGGCCCGGGGCAGCCGGACGCGGCGCGTCGGGACGCGGCGCGGGGGTAGCCGGCGCGGAAGACGCTGCGGGAGCGGCGTTCTCGCGCACGGCGGGCTTGGGCGCGGGACCCGGGCGGGCCGCCGACGCGGGGCTGGGC
>NZ_BAAFGR010000242.1:0-8540 GCF_041154655.1 Nocardia sp. JMUB6875 | reverse complement strand
GGGCGGGGTTCCCGGGGCGGCGTGGATGGCGGGACTGGCCGCTGGATTGGGCAGTCGGGGTATCGATTTGGGGGTGGCCGACTCGATCGTAGGCACGTCCGCGGGTGCGATTGTCGGGGCCGCGCTGGCAGTGGGGCGGGATATGGATTCGTTCGCCGAGATTCCCCTTCCCCCCGGCAGCAGCGCACCGCCGCCGTCACCGGTGAATCCCGAGCTGATCGCCGCCGCCTCCGCGGTGCTGTTCGACCTCGCGCCGGACCGCGATGCGGCCCGGCGCGAGGTGGGTCGGATGGCGATGGCCGAGCAGCCCGCGCGACCGGAGCACATCGCACCTCTCGAGTGGCTGGTCGGTGGCAACGACTGGCCGGACCATCGGCTGCGAGTCGTCGTCGTGGACGCGGCCACCGGCGAGCGCCGGGTCTGGGACGGCACCAGCGGCGTGCCCCTGGCCACCGCCGTCACCGCGAGCCGCTCCTTCCCCGGAGCCTTCCCACCCGTCGTGGTCGAAGGCCGCTACTACATCGACGGCGGCATCTGGTCCCCCACCAACGCCGACCTCGCTACCAACTCCGACCTGATCCTGGTCATCGAGCCGCTGGCCCACCGCGCTCCGCCCACCCAACTCCGTGCCGAACTCGGCTCGGCGGGCGCCGATTCCGTCGTGCACTTCAGCCCCGACACCCACACCATCGCCATACTCGACGCACCCGCGACCGCCCGAGACCCTCTCGCAGCCTGGCCCCAAGCATTCCAAGCAGGAGTTCGCCAAGCGGCCGACCTGGCACACCACCTCGCCGACGCGCGCTGGTAGCCAGTCCATCCGACGAAAATGCAATCAGGCAGGTAAACGCCGAGAAGGCCACTGCCCCAGTGCATTCTCGTCGATGGGTATTGGGGATTGATGGGCCAGGTTGTGGGGGTGGCGAAGAATCGGTGGGTTCTCCGTAGACTGGGTGGGATCGTTCTTGCGCGACCGTCCGAAGCCAGCACCCGGGAAACCTCTCGAGGAGTGGATATGGCCAAGTCGAACAATGCGAACGTCGATCAGTACCTCGCCGATCTCTCGCATCCGCGGAAGGCGGAGATCGAGGAATTGCGGAAGGCGTTGTTGGGGGCGAGTCCGGGGATCACCGAGCAGGTGAAGTGGAATGCGCCGAGCTTCTGCGTGAACGGGGACGATCGGATCACCATGCAGTTGCAGCCCAAGGATGTGGTCAATCTGATCTTCCATCTGGGCGCGAAGAAGCGGGACGCGGATGCCGGGCCGTTCGAATTCGACGATCCGTCCGGGCTGATTCGGTGGCTGGCGCCGGGCCGGGGCATCGTCGAGTTCCGGGATCAGGACGATCTTACGGAGAAGCTTCCGGCCGTCGTGGAGCTGGCCGATCGGTGGATGAAGGCGACGGCAGGCTGAGTCTGCGCGCGATCAGTCCTCGCAGCTCCGCCACTCGCGTGCCGCCTCCTGCAATCGCGTGCGCACGCGATCGACGTGCGGACGGGTGGGGCCGCCCACGCGGCGAGCCAGGTAGATGGTGTTGATCGGAGCGTCCTCGGGATCATTCAGGAGTTGCATTGCGCCCGAGGCCAATTCGCCGCTGCACAGATAGCTGGGCAGCACCGAGATGCCCGCGCCCGCGACGACCGCGGCGAGGACCGCGCGGAGGTCCGGAATAACAAGGCCGGGTTCGGCTTCCAGGCGGGTGCCGAAGACGTGTCGCCAGTAGCGGCGCACGATCGGGAGGTCGGCGGCGTAGGCGACCAGCGGCGTGCCGGTGAAGTCGTTGGCGCGCAACCGATTCAGGTCGGTGCGGGCGGCAAGCTTCGGGGCGGCCACGAGGATGAACTCCTCGTCGGCGAGGGTCTCGGCGAGCACGGAACGGCCTCGCGGGCGGATGGTGGAAAGAGCCAGATCCAGGGTGCCGACCCGGAGATCGGCGAGCAGGTCGTCGGCCAGGCCGGTGCTCACCGTGAGCCGGACGCCATCGGCGATGAGCGGCGCCAGCGCGGGCAGCACCTTGGTGGCCAGCAGTTCGGTCGGGCCGCCGAGCAGGACCGGGGGCTCCGCGACCGGGCGGCTGTCGTCGGAACCATTGCCGATCACCGATTCCAGCGCGTCCAAGGGCGCGGCCACGCGCGCGGCGAGATCGTGCGCGGCGGCGGTCGGGGCCACCCCGCGCGGCAGCCGCTCGAACAGCGGGCGGCCCAATTGCCGTTCCAGCGCCTGCAACTGGGTGGTGACCGTCGGCTGCGAGAGGCCGACCTGCCCGGCGGCCGCGGTAATGGATCCGGCCCGGTAAACGGCCAGGAAGGTCCGCAGTTGAGCGAGGTCCATCGCACCATCGGCCTGCCTATGTCGCACCCGAACAGTCTATTGACCGAGCGATACCTATTAAATTTATTGACTATTGAAGGGCTGGACACTCGATACATAAGCGCGCTACCGTACCGATCAATAGACAATGAGTTGACTAGCGAATCGAGGCGTCATGCACCCCTTCCGGAAGGCCGTCGAGGCTCGCGACGAGGCGGCCATCGAGGCCCTGCTGGCCGACAATGTCGTCTTCACCAGTCCCGTCGCCTTCAAGCCCTACCCGGGCAAGGCCATCACGGCCGCCATCCTGCGCGGTGTCCTGCGGGTGTTCGAGGACTTCCGCTACATCAAGGAGATCGGTGCCGAGAACGCCGCCGATCACGCCCTCGTCTTCGAAACCACCGTCGCGGGCAAGCGCATCACCGGCTGCGATTTCCTGCACTTCGACGCCGACGGCAAGATCGACGAATTCATGGTGATGGTGCGCCCGCTCTCCGGGGCCCAGGCCCTGGCCGAGGCGATGGCCGCGCAGTTCGACCGGATTCAAAAGGAAGCCGTAGCGCAAATCGAACGGGAAGCGGCGAGCTCGTGAAATGACGCGCACCGACCTCTCCGCGGGGTCGATTTCCTGCGATGATCCACGAACAGTCATGAAAGGCCGATCCGCCATGACCAATGGCAGCTACACCCGCTATGTCGCCATCGGCGACAGTCAGACCGAGGGTGTCGGCGACGGCGATGACCTGACCGGCCTGCGCGGATGGGCGGACCGGCTGGCCGAGCGACTCGCCGTCACCAATCCCGAGCTGCGCTACGCCAATCTGGCGGTGCGCGGCAAGCTGGCCCACCAGATCCGGGCCGACCAGTTGGACGTGGCGCTGTCCCTGCGCCCCGATCTGGTCACCGTGCTGGCGGGCATGAACGATCTGCTGCGCCCCAATTTCGAACCCGATGTGATCGCCGGTCACGTCGAGGCCATGTTCGCGGCCTGCACCGCCGCCGGTGCCGTGGTCGGCACCCTCACCTTTCCCGATATCGCCAACAACATTCCGCTGGCCCGCCCGATTCGCGGCCGGATCGCGCTGCTCAACGATCGCATCCGCGCCGCGGCCGCGCGGCACGGCGTGATCGTGGCCGAAACCGGTGACCACGCGGTGGTTTCGGATCCGCGCATGTGGAATTCGGACCGCCTGCACTGCAGTCCGCTCGGCCACCAGCGGATCGCCGACGCCATGGCCGAGGCGCTGCGGTTGCCCGGCGCGGACGACGCCTGGACCCGCCCGCTGATCCCGGCCCTGCCCGAACCGAGCCCGCTGCGCTCGATGGCGAACGAATTGCAGTGGGCCGCAGTCGCCTTGGGTCCGTGGCTGATGCGGCGGCTGCGCGGCCTGTCGTCGGGAGACAATCGGTCGGCCAAGCGCCCGGACCCGCTGCCGGTCCTCGCGCTGTAGCGGGCAACCCCGCAGCCGCGCCGATCCGGCACCGGAACCGCCTCCGCTGCCGGACAATCGACCCTGAGCCCAGTGGGGGGCGGGAAGGTCGGTGCGGACCCATGTTCATTGGCGACGATGCCTTGGCGGCGATCGGCAATACTCCGCTGGTGCGCCTGCACCGCGTGGTGCCGCCGGACTGCGCGGAGATTCTGGTGAAGGTGGAGGGCCAGAATCCGACCGGCAGCATGAAGGACCGCATGGCGCGGGCCGTGATCGGCGTGGCCGAACGCGACGGGCGGCTGAAACCCGGTGGCACCGTGGTCGAATACACCGGCGGCAGCACCGGCGCGGCGCTGGCCATGGTCTGCGCGACCAAGGGCTATCGGCTGCGGATCGTCAGCTCGACGGCGTTCAGTGCCGAGAAGCTCACGCAGATGGCCGCTTTCGGCGCGGAGCTGACCCTGATCCCGAGCCCGGACGGCATGTTCACCGAGCCGCTGTTCCGGGCCATGGTCGAGACGGCCGAACGGCTCAGCCGCGAACCCGACACCTTCTGGACCGACCAGCTGCACAACACCGACAGCATTACCGGCTATCACTCGATGGGCCAGGAGATCTGGGCGCAGACCGAGGGCCGACTGGACGCGTTCGTGCAGGCGGTCGGCACGGCGGCGTCACTGCGGGGCGCGGCGTCGCTGCTGCGGTATCACAAGCAGCGGCGATTGCGGGTGGTCGCGGTGGAGCCCGCCGAGTCGGCGGTGCTGTCGGGCGGCGCGCCGGGCGCGCATCGCATCGAAGGGATCGGCATCGGCTATCCGCCGCCACTGTGGGATGCCAGCCTGGTCGACGAGGTGGTGGCGGTCTCGACCGCGGACGCCGAGGCGATGGCGCGTCGCCTGGCGCGCGAGGAGGGCCTGTGCGCGGGCACCTCCTCGGGCGCGAATGTGCTGGCCGCCATCGAGATCGGGCGACGGCTGGGACCGCGGGCGCGCGTGGTCACCGTGCTGGTGGACTCGGGCCTGAAATACCTGAGCACCCCCGTGTTCCGGCGCGAGGATCAGACGTTGACGCCGTAATCCCTTGCGATACCGGCCAATCCGGACGCGTACCCCTGTCCGATGGCGCGGAACTTCCATTCCGCACCGTGCCGGTAGAGCTCGCCGAACACCATGGCGGTCTCGGTCGAGGCATCCTCGGTGAGATCGAACCGGGTGAGCTCCGAACCGGTGACGGCGTCGATCACCCGGATGTAGGCATTGCGCACCTGCCCGAAGGCCTGCCGCCGCGTCTCGGCGTCGTAGATCGATACGGGGAAGAAGATATTGGTGATGGTCGGCGGCATGGCGGCCAGGTCGACATTGATCACCTCGTCGTCACCCTCGCCCTCGCCGGTCAGGTTGTCACCGGTGTGCTCGATGGTGCCCTCGGGCGAGCGCAGGTTGTTGTAGAACACGAAATGCTTGTCGGACACGACGCGCTGGTCGGGTCCGCACGCCATGGCGCTGGCGTCGAGATCGAAATCGGCTCCGGTGGTGCTGCGCACGTCCCAGCCCAGGGCGACGGCCACCTTCGTCAGATTCGGCGCCTGCTTGGACAGTGAGACATTGCCGCCCTTGGCCAGGCTGACACTCATCGAAATACCTTCCCTCCGCGATCGGTGCGTCCACGCCCAATCGTCCTCGCGGCGCGGGGCGGCGGCCACCGAATTGGCGGCGGCATGCTCCGCAGTGGCGGTGAATCGCACGGCGCCGGCGGCGAGTTGATCGGCGAGGGCGGTGACACGCCGCTGCAGGGCCAGCAGTTCGACCAGATCCCGATCCACCGGCGGGCCCGCGGGATCGGCGGCGGCCACCGCGCGCACCGCCTCGGCGTGCGCCTCGAAGACCGTCGCCCGCAGCCGCGCGGCCAGCGCCGACCGCGGCTCCCCCTTCCCGAGCGTCACCTCTCGAATGTACCTGCACGGCAGGGCTATCCGAGCGATCTCAGGAACTCCGCCAGATAACGCCCGCTGTAGTCGGTGAGGCCGTTGTTCTGGACCGCGGCCGCGCCGATGGTGTCGACGTGGTTGTAGCCCGGCAGGGTCTGCACGATGGCGGTCTGCGGGACCGGGAACACCAGGCCGGGGCCGAATTGCACGACGCTGTCCCCGGCCCAGAGGACCAGGTTGGGCTTGTTGCGTTCCAGGCCGTGGTAGCGCAGGTTGGTCATGTCGGCGGTGCGCGCGCCGCCGTAGCCCGCGGCGATGTCGAGGACGACGCGCAGGGGGAAGTAGGTCTCCCAGTAGGCGTAGGGGCCGCCGGAGCCCAATTGCCTTGCGACATCGCGGATGTCGGCGACCTCGTGGCCGGGGGAGGTGTAGGGCACGCCCTGGACGTTGTCGTAGTTCCGCCAGGTGTAGAGGACCGACCGGTCGGATGGCGCGAAGCGTTCCTGCGGGCCCGCGGTCAGGCGCAGGTAGTTGCCCAGCAGCGGAATCTGGGTCGCCGAACCGGGATTCGGGAAGCTGCGGGGCTGCACCGGCCCGCCGTCGAGCACGCCCATGCCCTGTTGCAGCAGCTCGAAGTTGCAGGAGTTGTTGTCCAGCAGCTCACCCAGCAGCGCGGTATTGGTGAAGCGGTAGTCGCGCAGGGTGCCGGTGCCGTCCGCGCCATTGGTGGCGAAGTCGGCCCAAGTGGTGGCGAACAGGAGGTTCAGGGTGGAGTCGATCTCGAAATCGTGCGGGAGATGCGCCAGCAGTTGGCTTTCGCCGTCCGGATCGAGATAGGCGGCCAGACCCGCCAGGCGGTAGAGCAGGAACGCCTTGGTGCCGATGATCGGAGTCGAACCCAGGATCCGGGGCAGCAGGCCGATGTTCTGCGTCGCCTTCAGCACGTCGTTGACCGGCGAGATGATGGCGTTGGTGAGATCGTGCAAGAACGGCGTGTTCTGGATCGCGACCGGATCCGAGGAGACCATGGAGTCCTGCGCCACGAACGCCGCGCACTGGGCCGCGCCGCTGGCGTCCGGGTCGCCGTTGCCGAAGTCCCAGTCCGCGAAGAAGCCGGTGACCAGACCGCCCATCGAGATCCCGGTGCACACGTACTTCCGTTGCCGCACAACCTGATCCGGAATCTCGTGCAGCATGATCTCGTACTGGTCCCGCAGCACCCGCTCGAGTCCCATGACATCCAGCAGCGCCAGATCCTGCGAGCTCTTGAACCCGGGGAACACCCGCCCGTCGATGGGCATCCCATTGAAGTAGTAGTCCACGGCGTCGAGGTAGTTCCCGGTCCGCAGCGCGTAATCGAATCCGGCTGTCTCGTCCAGGCAACTGCTGCGCCGGGCCATCGCCCAGAACTCCACCTTGCGCCCCAGCTGCGCCGCGGACCGCACCGTATTCGCGGCCACGCTGTCGGAATTCATTGCGCCGCCATTGAATCCCTGTTGCTGCACCACCACCGAATCGGCCTCGGCGGAATCACTCGGACCATCCGCCGACCGATACCGCAGGAACCCGGCCCGATCACACTCCGGCGCATGCGCGGGCGCATTCGCCGGCAACGGCAGCAGAAAACTCACCTGTGAAACGATCACCCCGTCCCGAGTCCCGAGCACCTGCTCCTGCCGATCCGCGGCCACACTGACGGGCGCGACAGCCTGCGCCCGAGGCGCCAAAGGCGCCATCAACGCCCCCACGGTCCCGACCGCCACCGCAACCGTCCCCCACACCGATGAAGTTCTCACAGCAGCATCGTGACCAGCCCCAACACCCCCGGTCATTAGGCATTCCAAAAACATTCGCCCCGCCGAACTGTAACCTGGCCCGATTTCCCCCAATACTGTCCCAGCCACGTCCCCCTGCACTAGATTGCCCACCCACTCGTCCAATCTTCGGCCCTCGCTGGGCGTAGGCTCCCCGGTGTGCAGCGGGCAGTCATGGTTGTCGCCGACATAATCGCGGGCATCGCACCCTTCGACGACCTCGAACAACGCCATATCGCACAGACATTGGAGTGGCTCCGCTCCACCGACGACATCTTCCGCCGCGCCAAACCAGCCACCCCGTCACCGCACCTGGTGTCCTATGTAGTGCTGATCGATCCGGACGAGCACGGAATCTTCCTCGGCCAACACCGCATGGCCGGCCTGCACCTACCGATGGGCGGCCACGTCGAACCCGGCGAACACCCTCTGACAACCGCCCGCCGCGAAGCAGCCGAGGAACTTGGCATCACACCGGATTTCGACGTAGTGGGCGAGCAACCCCTCTTCCTCACCCGAACAACAACCGTCGGCCGAGCAGCCGGCCACATCGACGTCTCCCTCTGGTACCTGATCCGCGGCACCCGCACCCACCAATACCCGCTCGACCCAACCGAATTCGACGGCGGCCAATGGTGGGACCTCAACCCCGAAGGACTCCCGGAGACCGACCCACACCTGCCCCGATTCGTCCGCAAACTCGATCGCGTCTTGCGGGTGCAGCAGGATCGATGAGCGTTTTGGTCGGGTTGAACCCCGATCATTTGCTCGGGTCGGTTACTTCCTTGGGGAAGTCGCGGTCGGGGGTGACGGTGTGGCCGTCCGCGCCCAGGGTGAGGGTGATGGTGATGGGGCCGCCGGAGGGGCAGCAGCTGGGGTCGTTGGTTGCTAGCCAACGGTATTGGATTTGGACGGTGCGGTCGGTGGAGGCGGTTACCTGGGTGTAGGAGGTGGCCTTCTTGGTGGCGGTGCCCAGGTAGCCGGCGTGGTTGAAGAGGAGGACGTGCCAGGGGGAGCTGGCGGTGCCGTGCGGGGTGGCGGCCAGGACCCAGAGG
>NZ_BAAFGR010000241.1:0-8601 GCF_041154655.1 Nocardia sp. JMUB6875 | reverse complement strand
CCCCCACCCAGGTGGCGGGCGCAACCATGCCCATGGCCACCGGCTGGGGCCAGTCTGTTGCGGGGCAAGGTGTTCCGGTCCAGGCCGGTGCCCCTGCCGTGCCGCCACGCACCGGATGGACGCCTCCGGGGTGGCAGCCGCCCACGTATCAGCAGCCCTCGTATCAGCCCATGCCGCCGTTGCCGCGGCAGCAGCGCAGCGCCTACGCACGGCCGATTCGGGAGCCGTGGTGGCAGCGGGAAGGGGTGATCAGCCGGGTGCTGGCCATCGCCGGGGTGGCGGTCACGCTCATCGGCGTGGTCATGCTGTTGGTGCTGGCGGCACAGGCCGGGTTCTTCGGGCCGGTGCCGAGAGTCGTTGCGGGCGCGCTGTTCTCGGGCGCGCTGGTGGCGGCCGGTGCCCGGGTGTACGCCAAGGCGGGCGGCCGGGTCGGGGGAATCGCGTTGGCGGCCACCGGTATCGCAGGGGGATACCTGGACGTCATCGCGATGACCACGATCTACCACTGGCTGAATCCGGTGGTCGGGTATGTGTTGGCGCTGGGTATCGCCGCTGGAGGTGTGGCGCTGGCTGTGCAGTGGCGGTCGCAGGCGCTGGCCGTGCTGGTGATGTTGGGTGCGGCGGTGCTCGCACCGTTCGTGACCGTCGAGCTGGCGCTGCTGGGCTTCCTGATCGTGCTCCAGATCGCCTCCCTCCCAGTGCAATTGGTGCGGGACTGGCCGTTCCTGCACGTGGTGCGCACGGTCCCGGCGGTGCTCGCGACGCTGGTCGCGGTGGTCGCCTCGGCCCTGGGCCTGGATTCCGACGGCGCTCCGGCCTCGGATCGTTTCCAGGTGCTGGCCGCCGCCATCGTCATCGCGGTCGCCGGCCTGGTGGGCGCGGTGCTCTCGGTGCGGCGGCGGGACGGGGATGTCGCGGCGAGCCTGACCTTCGCGGCGGCGACTCTACCGATGCTGGCCGCGCCGATCATGTTCGGCCGCACCGGATCCACCGTCGTGTCCGCGTCCTTCGCGGCCGTGCTGCTGCTCGTCGCGGCGCTGCCCTGGCTGCCGAAACTGTCCGGGGCCGTGCGGATTCCGGCGCATCTGGCCGTGGTGTCCGCGCTGACGGGTGCGTTCGCCCTACTGGAGGCGTGCATCGGTATCACCCGGGTGGACACCCTGCCGCTGGCGCTGTCGGTCGTCGCCCTGGGCT
The DNA here is from genome assembly GCF_041154655.1 of Nocardia sp. JMUB6875. Lineage (NCBI taxonomy): Bacteria > Bacillati > Actinomycetota > Actinomycetes > Mycobacteriales > Nocardiaceae > Nocardia > Nocardia sp. JMUB6875. Next base: position 7,407 of record NZ_BAAFGR010000241.1, on the reverse strand, counting down.
TCCTGGCGGTGGCCGGGCAGCAGCGGTCGCGGGTGGCCGCGGGCATCGGTGCGGGCTTCGGCGCCATGGACGCGGTGAACTTCTTCTATCTGGCCGATCCGGGAACGCTGGCCGGTCAGTCGGAAGCCGAAGCACGCCTGGGCATTTCGACCGCGCTGTCGGCGCTGGCCCTGCTCGCGGTGCTGGCGGTCGCGGGCTGGTGCGCACGCCGCCTCGGCCTGCTGGATCGGGAATCCGACACCACCGTGCTGTCGGTGTTCGCCGGAATCGGCGGGCTCTACGCGGTCACGGCCCTGACCGTCTCGCTGGGTGTGGCCACCGGCAACCCGGACGGCTTCCGGGCCGGGCACGGGATCGCCACCATCGTGTGGATGGCGGCCGCGACGGCCGCCCTGCTCTTCGGTCTGCGCCGCCTGGCCCGGACCCCGCAGCAAGCGAAAGTCGCACTCGCCGCGGGACTTCTGGTGACCGCGGCCGCACTGGCCAAGCTGTTCCTGTTCGACCTGGCCACCCTCGACGGGCTGGTCCGCGCCGGGGCCTTCCTGGTGGTGGGTGTCCTGCTCCTGGTGGTCGGCACCCGCTACGCCCGGACCTTCGCCGAGATGGATACGCGCACGCCGACCGCGTAGCAGCATGAAAAACGAACGCCCGGCCGAGAATCCGGCCGGGCGTTCGTTTGTGTCCGATCAGTCGCGGTTCTGGCGGCGGAGCAGTTCGTTGACGCTGACCGTGCGGCCCTCGCCGCCGCGGTGCTTGGCGTCCTCCGGCTTGGCGTCCTCGTCGGCCTTGGGACGGCGCTTGGACGAACGCAGATCCGACATCCATTGTTCGATGCTGCTGCGGCCGCCGCCGGTGCCCTCCTCACCCGCCGCGTGATGCGTCGGATGTGCTTCCGTGGCAGCGGTATCCGGGGCTTGCTCGGACTCGGGCGAATGCGGCTGGTACAGCTGCGCCCGCGTCGCCGGATGCGGCGGGAGCTTCGGCGGCTGGGGTGCCTGCGTGGGCTGTGCCGATTCGGCGGGAGCCTGCGGCGGCAGCACCCGTTCGTGGCCGACCGGGGGCTGTGAGACCGACGGCAGGTCGCCGCCACCGGCATTCGCGGATCCCTTGAGGGGAGAGGCGAAGTCGCCGATGGGGTGCGGCGCCATCGGCCCGCGCGCCGGCGAACCGGAGCCCAGGTCGGTGGTCGGCGCATCCGGCGAGGCCGCGCTGGTCACCCGGCGCGGCGGCAGCTTGGCGCCGGAATCCGCCGGGGCGCCCAGGTTGGTCATCGGTGCGGCGGTGGGGGTTTCGCCCGCCGGGGGCTCCGCTTCGGCATTCGGCACCAGACCCGAGAGCGGGCTCGGCGTCGGGCTGCCGGTGACGAAGGACGGAGCCGCGGTCGTCGACGGCGTGACGCCATGGCCGGGACGCGCTGTGACGGAGGGGAATCCGGGCGCGGGACGCTCGGTCTCCGATGTCGTCCCGGTGGTCGGCGAGGCCGTGGCGGTCGGCGGGGTCGACTCGGGCCGGTCGATGCGCTGGGTCGGCGCCTCGCTGTCGATGTCGACGGTGCGGCGCGGGCGCGGCTTGCGCGGGCGGGCGGGCATGGAACCGTCGGTGAGCAGCGGGATCTGCATGGTGACCGGGTCGGTGACCGGGGTGGTCTTGACCAGGTCGATCACCTCGCCGCCGCCGGGCCGCTCATCGTCGAGGATGGGCTCGCCCAGCCCGATCTTCTGCTGGATCTTCTTCATCCACTTGGGCGCCCACCAGCAGTCGTCGCCGAGCAGCTTCATGGTGGCCGGGACCAGCAGCATGCGCAGCACGGTCGCGTCGATGAACAGCGCGGCCACCATGCCGTAGGCGATGTACTGCATCATCACCAGGTCGGAGAACGCGAACGCGCCGGTGACCACCAGCAGGATGAGGGCGGCCGCGGTGATGATGCGGCCGGTCTGCGCGGTGCCCGCGCGCACCGCCTCGGTGGTGCTCGCGCCCTGGGTGCGCGCTTCGACCATGCGGGACAACAGGAATACCTCGTAGTCCACGGATAGGCCGTAGATGATCGCGATGATCAGCACCAGCACCGGCGCCATGATCGGCTGCGGTGTGAAGTTCAGCAGCGAGGCGCCGTGACCGTCGATGAAGATCCAGGTCAGGATGCCCAGCGTCGATCCGAGGCCGAGCGCGCTCATGAGCGCCGCCTTGAGCGGCAGCACCAGCGAGCCGAAGGTGAGGAACATCAGGATCGTGGTGACCAGCAGGACGATGACGATCATCCACGGCATGCGCTGCATGAGCGTGTCGAGGCTGTCCATCATCAGCACCGGCTGACCGGTGACCATGACCTCGGCGTCGTCGGGGACCTCCATCGACCGCAGATAGTCGACCGTCGCGTCCGGGTGCGCGCTGTCCTGGATGGTCGCGTCGGAGGTCCAGACGTTGGATCCGTTCGGCGGCTTGCTCGGAATGGCGAACTGGGCGTTCTTCACCAGCCCGGGAGCCTGATTCGCCTGCGCGAGAATCGGACCGATGTTCTTGGAGTTGTCGGTGATGATCACCAACTGCACCGGATCGGCCTTGCGCAAGGGGAAGGTCTCGTCGAAGTGCTGCTGCGCCAGCCGGACCGGATTGTCAGGCGGCAGATAGGTTTCCGAGATGCCGCCGAACTGCAGGTTCTTCACCGGGATGATGAGCAGCAGCAGGCCGATCGTCAGTGGGATCGCGACCTTCAGCGGATGCTTCATCACCCACGCGGTGAGCTTGCCCCAGAATCCGGCCTCCACCTCTTCGGCGGTCTTGGTCTTGCGAATCCACTTGAGGCTCAGGCTGTCCACGCGCGGACCCAGAATGCTCAGCAGCGCGGGCAGCACGGTGAGCGAGGTCAGCATGGCCAGCAGCACCGCGGCGATGGTGCCGTAAGCGACCGACTTCAGGAAGCCCTGCGGGAACAGCAGCATGCCGGCGCTGGCGGCGATGATCATGGTCGCCGAGGAGGTCACAGTGCGCCCGGCGGTCATGACCGAGCGGCGGACGGCCGCGCGCGTGTCGTAGCCCTCGGCCAATTCCTCCCGGAACCGGCTCACGATGAACAGGCCGTAGTCGATCGCCAGGCCCAGCCCGATCATCGAAACCACCGCGGAGACGAACGAGTTCACCTCGGTGTACTTGGTCAGGGCCATGATGATGCCGTTGGCGGCGATGATCGTCAGACCACCGATGATCAGCGGCAGCGCGGCGGCGACCACGCCGCCGAAGATGAAGAACAACAGGACCGCGACGGCCGGCAGGGCCAGCATCTCCATGCGCTTCACGTCGCTGGCGATCGTGTTGTTCAGGGTGAAGGCGACCGGCTGCAGACCCGCGACCTCGACCTTGACGCCCGGAACGGAGAAGGCGTTCTGCACCGCCTTGTAGGCGTTGAGCATGTCGGTGTCATTGTCGGCGTCGAGCGCGAGCGTGGCGAAGGCGTGCTTGCGATCGGGGCTGACCGTCTGCGCGACCTGCTGGCCCGTATCGGTCTTCCACGGCGCGACATTGACTTTGGTGATCTGCGGATGGTCCTTCGGCAGCGCGTTCAGGCTGTCGACGACCTTCTGGCTCCACTCCGGATCGTCGACGGTCTTGCCGTCGGGCGCGGTGTACAGCAGCACCACATCACTGTTGTGATCGCGGCTGTACACCGAGTCCTTGAGCACCGACGCCTTGGTCGACTGCGAGGTCGGGTCGAACCAACCGCTGGAGCTCAAGTGGTCCTCGAGCCCCAACCCGAACGCGCCGAGAGAGAGCAGTGCCGCCGCCATCACACCGAGAACGGTGTAGCGCAGCTTGTAGACCAGGTCGCCCCAGCGGGTGAACACTAAGCGACTCCTTGAGCGGGGCGGGAGGTGAGCAGGGCGGACAGCGGCCGGAACGGCTGCAGCCAGGCTCCCTCGTCGGGCAGCGAGTCGAGGCTGACCCGGGGCAGCGGTTCGCGGAACACGCCCGGGATGTCCTCGAGGTCGATGAACTCGAGAATATCCGACGTGACGGCCCAACTCGCGTGCTCGCGGAAACCCAGCACCTGAACCGGCACCCCGGAAGCGGCCAGTTCCTCGAGCGGTGCGCGGAACGCCTGCCCGTCGGCGGAGGCCACCATGATTCCGGCCAAACCGGCACCGCGGCGACGCAATTCGATGTGGGCGAGCATGTCGGAGTCGACATCGGAGTCTTCGTCGATCTTGGGTTTGGCGAAGACGGCGTAACCGACATTGCGCAGCGCCTCGACCCAGGGCCGCACCACATCGGCGGTGCCCGGGGCGATATTGGTGAAGACCGTGGCCTCGGGTTCGACGCGGGTGACGCTGCCCACCGACAGTTCGGCGGTGCGGGCCAGCAGCCAGCGGCCCAGCGCGTCGAAGCGCGGGCGGTAGGCGGCGGTCGGGCGACCGCCGAGGATGGCGCCGAGACCCATGTCGAGGTTCGGCGCATCCCAGACCAGCAGGACGCGACGCACGTCGGTGGCGGTGCCGCCGAGGGCCACCGCGGTGCTGCCGCCGAGCCCTGTGGTGCCCGATAGTTCGGCCGACGGGGTGCCGTGCATTAATCCGGCAACTTCCTCGACCTCGGGGGCCATCTCACTGACGCTCATGATTCGATCTTCCCCCAGATGAACTCCGTGATGGCGCTACCCGCGCGGAGTCCTTTGTTTTCGAATTTGGTAATCGGACGTTCAAAACCAATCGGTGCCTTGGTCCGATAGGCCTCGGGATCCCCGCCCGTGGGCTCGTTCATGCCGATGAGCTGCGGTTCGGCATTTCCGTAGAGGCCGATCCATTCCGCGTAATCGGCATGATCAGTAGCGACATGCAACACGCCGCCCGGAATCAGCCGAGTCGCGATGAGTGCGAAGGTTTCCGGCTGCAGCAGCCGTCGCTTGTGGTGCCGCGCCTTCGGCCAGGGATCCGGAAAGAACACGCGAACGCCCGTCAGCGATTCGGGAGCAATCATATTTTCCAGGACATCCACGGCATCGCCGCGCAACAGCCGGAGATTCTCGATCTGCTCGCGCTCGATCCGCTGCACCAGCTGCGCCAGGCCCGGCTTGTAGACCTCGATGCCGATCAGATTGAACTGCGGCTCGGCCTGCGCCATGGCCGCGGTGGCCGTGCCGGTGCCACAGCCGATCTCGACGATCAGCGGGGCCGAGCGCCCGAACCAGGCGTCGGCGTCCAGCTTTTCGTCGGACACGTCCTTGCCGATCCGCGGCCACACCCGATCCCAGGCCTCCTGCCGCGCGGGCGAGACCGCGCCGCGACGGGCGCGGAAGCTGGTGACCCGGGGGTAGAGACGGTTGCCCGTGTGCTGGTTCGCGGCGTCGTTCACGGCGTCCATTGTCCAGTATTGCTTCTTTAGCGCAGCAATCGACCGGGGTTGCCGCGGCCGCGATCGGTCAGGCCGCCAGGCCCGAGACCTCGTCGGACGCCGGTGCGGCCGGCCTGCGCAAGGGCAGGCCGAGCGTGACTCGCATTGCGGTAGTTGCCATTTCCACCATGCCCCGCCAGTGCGCCGGGGACAGCGCGACCGACCATACGGTCTTGGTTGTGGGTTCGGTAAGAGTTTTCCCGGCCAGCCGATCGGCCAGCCAGTCCAGGCTCATCGGGGTCGCCAGCGGCAGCAGCGAGAAATGCTCGCTGAGGCGATCGCGGACGTACCAGACCGCCGCGCCGCCGGCCCGGTAGCGCTCCACCTGGCCGTCGATGCCCGCGGCGTCGATGACCTGGTCGTGCACGGGCTGCACCACCAGCACCGGACAGGCCGGGGTCCGATTGCCCAGGCGCAGATCGTCGAACATGTCCTCGAGGTCCGGCAGGATCTCGGCCAGCGGGCGGGTCAGGATGTCGTCCATGCGGCGGCCGACCAGCAGCGGCAGCACCGCGATCGGGCCCAGGCTGCGCGCCCGGTCCAGCAGGCGGCGGCCCTCCGGCGTGAAATCGCGGCGCACCACCTCGGCCATGGCCGGATACACCTGCCGCAGCGCGGCGATCACGATGGCCGGGAAACCCGCGAACGCGGTGCCGTCGAGGTTCAGGAAGACGTGACGGGGATCGCCGACCGGCGCACCCAGCACCGCGCCCACGATATTCAGCTCCGGCGCGTACTCCGGGGCCATCTCCACCGCCCACGAACTGGCCATGCCGCCACCGGAATAGCCCCACACGGCCACCTTCGTGTCCGCGCGCAGGCCCAGCGGCGCGAAACGCAGTGCGGCGCGGACGCCGTCCAGCGCGCGGTAGCCCGGCTCTCGCGCCACCCCGAAATTGCCTTGCGGCCCTTCGTGATCCGCGATGGTGACGGCCCAGCCGCGGCGCAGGGCGCCGGCGACCAGCAGCCATTCCAGCTGGGTGATCGAACCGGGCGAGAGCGCGCCGCGGCGCAGCGCGTACGAGGGTGCGCAGCGGTCGGTGACCGCGTCCATGGCGGTCTGGAAGGCCAGCAGCGGGCGATCCGAATCCGGCTCGGCCCCGGCGGGCAGCAGCACCGTGGTGATCGCGACCTCGGGCTTCCCGTCCAGATCCTGGCTGCGGTACAGCAGTTGCCAGGCCGTCACGTGCTGGGGCACCAGGCCGAAGAGCGCGATCTCCACCTCGCGGTGGCGCAGGATCGTGCCGGGCGCGTGTCGGGCGAAGCCGCGCGGTGGATGGAAGAACGGATCCCGGCTCGGCGGCAGTGGCCGGGCGGGTTCGCGATCCGGCCTCGGTGTTTCGGATACCCGGATGACGTCGGCGTTGACGGTCATCGCTACCTCCCCTTGTCGCGGCGGCCGTGGGGGGCGCCGCAGCCGTGCATCGGCGCTGATGCCGACCGAATCGCCAGAGTAGGCCAGCGCGAAGTGTCTGTGAAGAGGCGTCGCGCTGAATTGTGCTGGCGCACAGGCAGTGTCGAATTCGTGCCAATTCTCACCGGGTGACCTGCCGGTTTGTGATCCGAAACGCGCACCCGCCCAGCAGGTTCCGGCTAGGCTGCCCGCGTGCCGGTCGGGCGACCTCCTCGCATCCAGGTGACGGGCCGCGCCCGCGCGGGCAAAACCACCCTGCGACATGCGCTCTCACTGCTCACCGCCGAAGAAACCCGACCTGTCGACCAGCCCGGGCAACCCCCTCCCATCCTCGACGCCGACCTGCTCCTCTACGTCCTCCCCGGCACCGCCGACCCCGCCGACCGCCGCCTGCTGGCCACCCTCGCCCCCGACCGCACCCTTGTAGTCCTCAACAAGGCCGATTCCATAGGGACCCGTTGGTCCGATGCCGCCGCACGCGCCGAATCGATCACCGCTGACCTCGGCCACCAGGTATTCCCCGTGGTCGCCTCCCTCGCCGCCCGCACTCGCTCCGGCACCCTCACCGCCGTCGACCTCGACACCCTCGCCGACCTCGTCACCCACCC
>NZ_BAAFGR010000240.1:0-8629 GCF_041154655.1 Nocardia sp. JMUB6875 | reverse complement strand
GTCATACCGCCGCCCCTGCTCGCCGCGCCCGCATCCTGTCGTCGCGCATCTCCCAACCTCCGGCCCGGATCCGCGGCAGCCGAGGCCGGACCGATTCGCCGAGTGGCACACCAGCGAGGGGTTTTGCCGGATTCGGCCGCGCTGGTGTGCCACTCGGCGCAGGGGAGCGGGTCTCACCTGCTGGGATAGGTGCAGGTCGGGGTTCGGGGGCCGGTTGCGACCCGTAAAATGTCCGCGTGAGTTTCGACAATGTACGGGGATATTCGACCCCTGGCCGAGTTTCCCGCACGCCTCAAGTGTCCGGAACTCGCTCCGTATTGCAGCAGCTGGGGCCGCGGCCCGACGGGTCCATCCCGTTCTCGGTGGAATTCAATCCGCCGCGTGATGCCGCAGGTGAGGCGCGGTTGTGGCGTGCCGCCCGCGAGTTCGAGCGGTTGCATCCGGCGTTCGTGTCCATGACCTACGGGGCGGGCGGGTCCACCCGCGACCGCACCATCCGGGTCACCGGTCAGCTGGCGCGCGAGACCACGCTGCTGACGGTCGCGCATCTGACCGCCGTCGATCACTCTGTCGCCGAGCTGCGTTCGATCGTGGGCGCGTACGCGGATTCGGGCATCCGGAATCTGCTGGTGCTGCGCGGCGATCCGCCGGGCGATGTGCTGGGGGAGTGGGTCAAGCATCCGGAGGGCGTCGAATACGCCGAGGAACTGGTCCGCATGGTGCGTGATCTGGGCGACTTCCACGTCGGCGTGGCGTCGTTCCCGCAGGGGCACCCGCGTTCGGGCGACCTCGACGACGACACCCGCTTCCTGTGCGCGAAACTGCGTGCGGGCGCGGAGTATTCGATCACCCAGATGTTCTTCGACCCGGAGCACTATCTGCGCCTGCGGGATCGGGTCATCGCCTGCGATCCGGTCGAGGGCGCCAAGCCGATCATTCCCGAGCTCATGCCGATCACCTCGCTGCGCACCGTGGAGCGCGCGGTGGAGCTGTCGGGCCGCGAGCTGCCCGCCAAGGTGATGGAGCGCCTGCACAAGGCCGCCGGCGACGGCCCGGAGGAGAATCGCGCCGCGGTCCGCGAGGTCGGCATCGAGATCGCCACCGAGATCGCGGAGACCCTCATCGCCGAGGGCGCGCCCTGCCTGCACTTCATCACCCTGAACTTCGCCAAGGCCACCGGCGAAGTGCTGGCGAACCTGGGCTACACCATGTCGCCCGCCCCGGCCCACGTCTGACCGATCCCCGGCCCGGCCTGAACAAGTGACCGGCACACCGGATGAAATGTCCGGTTCTCGCTGGTCAGCGGAGTAGCGTCCCCCTCGAGTCGTGACCTCGAGGGGAGCCACCCATGTCCGCGTTCCACCACCTCGTCCGTGTCGCAGGCGCTTTCGGCGTCTGCGCGGTCCTCACAGCAACCGGTCCGGCAACCCTGACCGGCACCGCGGTCGCGGCCCCCGCCGACCGCGCCCACGCCGATCCCGCCGCGGCGCTCACCGGCGACGCGGCCGCCGCGCTGGCCGCCATCACCAGGGCCGACACCGCGGCCCCCACCGACTGGCTCTCGGCCTACGGCCAAACCGTCGACGGATTGCAGACTTTGGGCATCCAGCCCTTCCTCTACCCGACCGCCGCACCGTTCTGCCTGGGCGGCACCACGCTGGGCCTGGCACCCGCGGTCGCGGGCACCATTCCCGGGCCGTGGCCCCGCTACGCGGTTTCCGTTCCCGGCCTTGATCTTTCGGCCGTCAAGGCGGGGCAGGCGATGTTCGCGTTCGTCCCCTATGGCATCAGCCCGGACAGCGCCGACACCTCCGGCATGCAGGTCGCCTGGGTCAACCTCACCACCGGCCGCGGCGGGTTCGTCCCCATGGGCCCGATCTCCCAGGTCCTCAACGCGATGATTCCGCCGCAGGTCCCGAACGAATTGCGCCCCATGGTGGAACAGGCGGTGCGCGACTACTTCACCGCGGCACTACCGGTCGGCGGCGTTCGCGCGGTTCCGGTCAATACCGGCTCCGGTACGGTGCTGGCCGCCATGTTCGGCACGGTCCGCAACGGGAACACCACCTGCTTCTTCCTGCCGACGATCGGCATGACCCCCGTGCCCTGATCATCGGGTAGGCGTGAGGGAGCGGCCTTTCCAGGTGAGGGTGGAATCGCGCTGGGCGCGGTGCGAGCGGGCGGACAGCGCCAGGTAGGCCGCGATGGACAGCGGATGCGCCAGGGCGGCACGGACATCCGCGCCGTCGAGCGACCCGCCGTTCTCGGTCGAGCGGGCGAGCAGACGTCCGGCGACCGCCGCGGTGTAGCCCAGCAATCCGATCCACCTCGTCCGTCCGCGCCCGAACAACGCGGCCAGGGGCGGCGCCCAGAACGCCAGCGCCGCAACCGAACCGACCGCGAGGCTGCCCGCCGGGCCGCCGCACGCGGACCACAGCCAGCGGGAGTAGCCCTCGGTGAGTTCGGCGGCGTCGCGGTACATGCGGGTTTCGGCAAGGGGTCCGGCCGCGGCCAAGACCGTGCGCCTGCTGCTGCGGCGGAGTTCACGGGCGATGGCCAGGTCCTCGGTGACGCTGTCGGCCACCGCCGCGTGGCCGCCGATCGCGCGGTACGCGGCGGCGTCGAAGACCAGGAACTGCCCGCACGCCACCGCCATCGACGGGCTCAGGGTGCGATTCGCCAGGGCGACAGGCAGAGTCGAGGCCCATGACCAGCCCAGCAGGGGCTGGATCAGCTGTTCGGCCGCGGATTCGGCGCGCTGCCGCGGCCACGGGCACAGCAATGCGGCACGCGCCGAACGCATTTCGCGGACCGCGGCGGCCAGCGCGTCGGGGGCCAGGCGGATATCGGCGTCGAGGAAGATCAGCACGTCGTCGCCGGAGGTCAACGCCTCCAGGCGGGCGCAGGCGGCGGTCTTGCCGGTCCAGCCCGCCGGGGGATCGGTCTCGTTGCGCGACACCAGGAATCGCTCGTCGTCGCCGATGGCGGCCAGCGCGGCGGCGGCGGTGCCGTCGGTGGAACCGTCGTCGAGGATGATCACGCCGAGATCGGCGAGGCCCCGCTGGGCGCGCAGATCGGCGATGAGGTCCGGCAGGCGGTCCGCCTCGTCGCGGGCCGGGATCAGAACGGTGACCGGCTCGGTGATCTCGACCTCGGAGGCCCGAAGTCGCCTGAGGCTCAGTCGATTCGCGAGTGCGGTGGCCGCGCCGAAGGCGGCGACGGCGCTACCGGCCGTGACCACCTTCGCCGCGAGAGTCATCGTGTCTTGGTGCGATCGGGGCGCAGCCAGCGCGCGGCCCGCACGTAGGCCGGCGGATCGGGATTGCGGGTCATGTAGGCCAGCACCGCGACCACGGCCGCCACCGCCAGGGTGATGCCGCCGACGATGCCCGCCCACCCGGCGAAGGAGCGCGTATTCGGGTCGGCGTAGCCGACTTCCGCGCGCAGCGTGCTCACGTCACCGGCGGGCAGCTTCCAGGTCACCACCGAATCGCCCTCGCGGGTGCCGTTGGTGGTGGCCACGCGCGCCGGGAAGGCGACGGTCAGCTGCACGTCGGAGCCCTGCGGCGGCAGGCTCTTCAGGTCCACCCGGCCGGTCAGGGTGACCAGGTCGCCGACGCGGTTGAAGACCAGGTTGAACATGCCGGAGGTCTGATCCGACATGGCGCCCAGCTGCTGCACCTCGCCGAAGGACAGATCGTCGAAATACACCTGGCTGCCGACGTATCCGTCCTGCGTGTACGGGTCCACCCGCACCTTGGACTGCAAACCGTCGGGCGCCTTCAGCTGCGGGCCCTTGTCCTTGTCGTTCTGCGGCACGGCCGCCGCGACGAAGCGGCCCGACACCCGGTCATTAGAGGACACGCCCATCGACACCTGCACCCGCAGGCATCCGGTCAGCATGACGGCCAGCCCCGCGAACAGGACCACCGCCAGCATCCGCACCCACCGGCGCGGCCGCCTCACCGGCATTGACGCGGGTGTTTCCTCTGCTGTCGACATGATCGGACTCGGCTGCACGGCTCACATCGTGCCATGCGCGCCCGGCCACAGCGTGATTCGACGGGCGCTCAGCTCCCGAACCAGCGGAAACCCCAGCACCCCGAGCCCCACGAACCCGTACCCCGCCGACACCGGCAACCCCAGGAACACCGCATGCGCCAGCGTCGACCCGAGCCACGTCCACAGGAACACCGCCACCGGAACCACCCGCGCCGCCCCCGTATCGGGAGCCGTCCGATCCCACCACTCCAACAACCCGGCCATCACCAACGCCACCAGAAACCAGCCGACATAGTTGATCCACGGAATCTGCTCCAACCCCGGCAGCCCCGCAACCACCGAGCGCCACGTCCACTGCCCATCCGCGACCATCTGCGGATCGAGGAACAGATCCCACCCGACCGCACCGACGGCCGTCAGCGAAACCCGCCCCGCCGCACCGCGACCCAGCATCCCCGCGACGATCCACACCGGATACAGCCCGCCGGTCCAGGCCAGCGGCACCACCAGCGGCACCCCGGCCAACTCCGGCCCGAGCCGCCCACTCGCATAGTCATAGCAACCGAACGGAAACCCAGTCGCGGTCCCCAACATCTCGGCACCCAGCCCGATCCCCGACAGAATCACCAGCAAACCCGCAGCCCACCGCACCCCGCGCGTCACCACCGCATGCGTCAAAGCCGTACCCGCCGACAGCAAAACGACCACCACGGTGACCCGATCCCGGAGAACCCCGTGCGCCAGCGGATAAGTGATCTGCACCAGCACCAGCAGGATCGCCGGTACCGCCGCGACGACTGTCGCACTCGCGGTGGCCGATCGGGTAGACCGCCCCGAGTCGGCGGTCATCGGACGCACCGCGTGTCCGCTCGCGGTACGCGGCGCAGGCCCGCCCGCCGGATTCGCGGCGCGGCCACGGCCACAGCGGGGTTCGCGGTCGTCCCGCCTAGCTCGGCATCCCTCATCGACGTAACGGGCGTAAACGGCGCGGGCGTAGATCCCGCTCCACCAAGCGAGCTGCGCTGCGGCCGCTGGCGCCGGACACACCGCCGCCGGGGTGCGTGGATGCGCCGGTGAGATAGAGGCCGGGTGCGCCGGGGACGCGCTGGCCCGCCAGTTCGGGGAGGGGGCGCCACATGAACATCTGGTCGATGGACATCTCGATGTGCATGACATTGCCGCCGAGCAGGCCCATTTCGCGTTCGAGGTCGGCGGGGGTCTGGATGAAGCGGTGGCGGATGGTGTCGGCGAAGCCCGGTGCGTAGGCGTCGAGTTCGGCGATGATGCGGTCGGCCTCGCGTTCGGAGTGGTCGGACCACTTGGTGCCGTCGGCCAGGTCGTAGGGGTGCCATTGGGACCAGAGCGTGAGGTTGTGTTCGCCCGGGGCCGCGATGGTCGGGTCCAGGGCGCTGAAGCTCATGGCCAGGACTACCGGGCGCGGGGGGAGGTCACCGGCGAGGGCGGCGCCGTGGGCGCGGCGCAGGTCGCGGCGGTCGGTGACGAGAAGTTGCAGGCCGTGGGCGGATTCGGTGGTTTCGGCGCCCGGGTAGTGGGGGAGGGCGGTGGTGGCCGCGCGGACCACCATGCCGATGCCGGGGCCGACGCGGATGCGGCGACGCCAGTCGGCGATCACCCCGGCGTCGAAACCGCCGTGCTCCAGCAGGTTCAGGGTGGTGAGGATGTGGCAGCCCGCGATGACGGTGTCGGCGTGGATATTTCGGCCGCCCTCGGTGCGGACCTCCCAGCCGTCGCCGACCCGGGTGAGGGAGGTGACCGCGTCCCCGCCACTGACGGTGCCGCCGTCGGATTTCAACCGCGCCACCAGCGCCGAGCTCAGAGCCCCGCTGCCGCCGACCGCGCGCCCGGGCGGGAGCGTGTGCATGAGCGCCGCGAACCCCACCATGGGCGCGGACCCCGGCTCCGACATGGGCGGCCCGGACTGCGCGCCGAACCAGGCCAGCGCTGCCTTCAGCCGCTCACTGTCGAAAAGGCTGTCCAGCAGCGCGTCTCCGGTCTGCATCATCTCCCGCGACAGCGCCCCGCCGCTGGCCCGCCCGGTCGCCCCGGCGGCCTCGCGAGGATCCATGCCCCAGAACGACTTCAGCAGATGCCCGCCGGTCGGCGTCCCGGAGAACGCCCGCATCACCCGGGCGCTGCGCGGACCCCACACGGTCGCGAACCGCCGATACGCCTCGGCATCGCGCTCACCGCAGGCCTCGGCGATGGACGCGCAGGTCCGGTCCAGATCCTTGTGAAAGACGATGGGCGGCAGCTCCGTGCCGGGCGGCGCAGGCGCGAAAGCCCAAGGATCACAGTCGATGTACCGCAGCCCGAACCGGGCCAGCTCCAGCTCCTCGATGATCCCGGTGTGCCGGATCATGATGTGCGCCGACGACCCGCGATCGACCAGATGCCCCGGGAACCGCTCGACCGTCGAGACGGCCCCGCCCAGCACGGTGTCGCGCTCGATCACCTCCACCCGATGCCCGGCCCGCGCCAGATAACAGGCCGCGACCAGGGCATTGTGCCCGGAGCCGACAATGACGACGCTCCGAGATCCCGTATCCGCCTTGCTCATCGAGACTTTGCCGGTCACTGGGTCTTTTCCGGCCACAGCGGCAGCCGCCGCCCGAGCACCGCGAACCGCCGGGTGTCCCCGGAGAAGATGAAGTGCCGCACCACATCCCCGAAACCCTGCCGCCGATACAGCCGCCAGGCCCGGTTCTCCTCCCGATCCACCTCGGGCGTGGACAGCAGCACGGTCCGCTCGGGCCGGTTCTGCAGTAATCGGGTGAGCAGGATCTCCCCGAGCCCGCGCCCCTGCGCGGCCGGATGCACATGCAGCTCGGTGAGCTCGAAATAGTCCGAAAGCAGTTCCCGCGCCGCGTGTTCGGGCCACCCGGTGCGCCGCATACCGCTGTACACCTGCTGATGCCACCACTGGTGCGGTGCGCCGTGATACCCGTAGGCGATGGCCACGATGGGCGCGGTGCGCAGGTCCAGCCGCCCGTCGTCGTCGGGCAGCACCGCGGCCACGGCCTGCCAGCCGGGGCGGGTGGTGTGCTCGGTCCACATGGGCGCGCGCTGATGTTCGGTCCCGCGCGGATAGTCCATGGCCGCCACGTAGACCGCGAGGGCGTCGTGCAGCCGATGGCGCAGGGTCGCGGCCGACAGGTCGACCACCACGGGTGCGGGTGTCGGTTTGGGGGTGACTGCGGTCATCGGCGGGACGCAACTCTCCGTTGGCGCGGACAGATGGATTCGACAGTAGCGCCACGGCGGGCGCCGCAACTTGTCGGTGGGTCTCTCTATATTCAAACCCACGAGAAACCTTCGAATGCCTGTTCGATCTTGCATTGGGTGCTCTGCCGCTTTCGGGGGCAGTGCCCAATGGGGACCGGATGTCCTTTATATAGAGACGAATCGGGTGTACGAGTGGGGAGGTACCCGATATGAGCGGGAAAACTGAACGTCAGGGCCATCCCGGCCGCGCCGGCGACCTGCTGCGCAAGGCCGACGGCCTGCTGATGCAAGCCCAGGCCGAGTCGGACCCGGTGGAGCGCTTCCGCACCGCCTACCTCGCCGCCCTGCGCGGCGCGGGCGCGGTCCTGGCCCTCACCGGGGCAGACCGCGCGCCCCGCGCGCGTTCTCGCAACGCCTGGGTCCTGATGCAGCGCGCGGCACCGGAATTCGTGATGTGGGCGGACTATTTCACCGGGCAGTCCGAGACCCGCGCGGCGTTGGAAGCGGGCTTGCCGAGGCCCGTTGATGATCGTCGCGCCGACGAGTTCGCTTCGCGGGTAGGCGCATTCCTGCATGACGTGGAGGATCTGCTGTCGGCGGCGGCCCGGCTGCGCCCCAGTTCAGGGTGGGTGAACGGAATGCTGGCGTGAGTATCGGCGAGTAGGTGGTCGCACTCTGATCGAACTCGTATTATTGGTGGCAGACAGCCGCCAAGGTCGGCTATCCGTCGTCTACCCGGAGGCGACAGCCACCACCTAGTGCCGGGGGAGGTACCGTGCCACTCTCCGAGCACGAGCAGCGCATGCTCGAACAGATCGAGAGCGCGCTCTATGCTGAGGATCCGAAGTTCGCCTCGACTGTTCGGGGTGGACGGTTACGTTCTGCCACCGGCCGACGCAGACTTCAGGCGGCCGCCCTGTTCGTCCTCGGTCTGTTCCTATTGGTGGCGGGTATCGCCGCACCGTTCAAGCCCGGCGGCTTCCCGATCATCAGTCTGGTCGGCTTCGTCGTCATGTTCGCGGCTGGCGTGCTGTTGCTGATCGGTGGCCCCCGCATGGGCGGGTCGGCGAGTCGCCCGAGCGACGCGCATCCCAGCGCCGGCGGCGCACCCGGTGCTCCGCGCGGTAAGCAGCGCAAGCCGGGCGGTTTCTCCGCGCGAATGGAGGACCGCTTCCGCAAGCGGTTCGAACAAGACAATTGACCCGGTCATCGTGCAGCCGAAGGTCTTCGGCGCCGCACGGTGGCCGCTCTTGGTCGAATAACTGAAACACTCGCGACACGCCGTGGCGCCACACCGATTTCAGGTGTGGCGTCACGGCGTTTCGCGTAGGTGCGTCTTCGGCGTGTTGGACTGATTCCACGCTTCCCCACACCTCCCCACGGG